>DASQCX010000130.1:0-9282 GCA_035634455.1 Burkholderiaceae bacterium | reverse complement strand
CCAGCACGTTGATGGCGAAGTGGCTGTCGCCCGTGAACGCGCCGATGGTGGAACTGGACTCGCGCAGCGACCACAGCACCAGCGGCGGGTCGAGCGACAGCGCGTTGAACGAGTTGGCGGTCAGGCCGATGCGCACGCCCTGCTCGTCGCGGCAGGTGACGATGGTGACGCCCGTGACGAAGCGCCCCAGCGCGCGGCGCAGCTCGTCGGGCACGAGTTCGCTGGCCGCGATCTCGGGCACCAGCACCCGTGCGGGCTCGGGCGCGGCGCGCTCGCCGGTCGTGTCGGGCCGGTTCGGAGAGCTCAAGCGGGTCCCCCGCGTACGGTCTGCCGACCGACAAGGCCGGCCCGGATCCCGGCGGCCGGCGCGGCGACCGTGACGGGCGTGGAAGCGTGAGAAATGGCGCTCATCGGAGGCGGGGCGGATGGAAAGGTCGGGCGCGCCGCCGAGGACATCGACGACGCTTCATTGTCGCAGGGCGGAACGGCTCGATCGTACCGTGTCCGGCGGCCGGAGCCAGCCATCGGCTTCCCCCGCGAACTAGTGCTCGCCGGAATCCGCGTCCACGCCCGCGTTCGCCGACGCCAGCCCCCAGCGCCGCAGCGCCTCGTCGTCGGCCACCCGCGCGTCGACCCAGCGCTCGCCCTGCGGCGTCGCCTCCTTCTTCCAGAACGGCGCGTGCGTCTTCAGGTAGTCCATCAGGAACTCGCAGCCCTGGAACGCCGCGCGGCGATGCGGGGCCGTCACGGCGACGAGCACGATGCGCTCGCCCGGCAGCAACCGTCCCACGCGGTGGATGACGACCGCGCCCTGCAGGCCGAAGCGGGCCTCGGCCTCGACGATCATCGCCTCGATGGCGCGCTCGGTCATGCCGGGGTAGTGCTCCAGGGTCATCGCGGAGACGTCGTCCGCGCGCGTGTGCCCCCGGACGCAGCCGACGAAGCTGGCTACGGCGCCGACATCGGTGCGCCCGGCCTGCAGCGCGGCAAGCTCGGCGCCGACGTCGAAGTCGGCTTGCTGGATGCGCACGCGGGCGGCCGCCATCGTCAGCCCCCGGTGACCGGCGGGAAGAACGCCACCTCGGCGCCCTCGCGCAGCTTCACGGACTCGTCGGCCAGCGCCTGGTCGACCGCCACGCGCACGGCGCGCCCGGGCGCCAGCGCCTGCGCGTGCGCGGGCGACTGCGCGCGCAGCCAGGCGCGCAGGGCCGCGGCGGTGGGCTCCGCCTCGGGCGTCCATTCGAGCGGGCCGCCGGCGCCCAGCGCCTCGCGCAGCGACGCGAAGTACTTCAGGGTCAGCTTCATGGCGCGAGCTCCGCCAGCGACAGGAAGCGCACCGTGTCGCCCGGCTGCACAGCCTGGCCGGGCGCGATGTCGGCCAGGCCGTCGCCCCAGGCCAGCGAGGTCAGCACGCCGGAGCCCTGGTTGCGGAACAGGTCGAGCCCGCCGCGGTCGTTGCGGCGCACGCGCAGGAACTCGCGGCGCTTGTCCGGCCTGGGCCAGGCGAAGTCGGCGCGCAGGGGCACGCCGGTCGGCGCGGTGACCACCGCGCCCTGCAGCCGCGCCAGCACCGGCCGCACGAACAGCGCGAACGTGACGTAGCTGGACACCGGGTTGCCCGGCAGGCCGATGAACCAGGTCTCGGCGCCCTCGCCGTCGGCCCGGCGCACCGCCCCGAACGCCAGCGGCTTGCCCGGCTTGATGGCGATGGCCCACAGGTCGAGCCGGCCCTCGGCGGCCAGCGCGGGCTTGAGGTGATCCTCCTCGCCCACGGAAACGCCGCCCGAGCTCAGGATCAGGTCGTGGCCGGCCGCGGCCTCGCGCAGCATGGCACGGGTGGCGTCCAGCCGGTCGGGCACGTTGCCGAGGTCGGTGACGACGCAGCCCTGGCCGCGCAGCAGCGCGCCCAGCATGAAGCGGTTGGAGTTGTAGATCGCGCCGGGCGGCAGCGGCTCGCCGGGCATCACCAGCTCGTCGCCGGTGGAGAACAGCGCCACGCGCGGCCGCGCCGCGACGTCCAGCCGCGCCATGCCCACCGTGGCGGCCAGGCCGATGGCGGCGGCGTCGAGGCGGCGGCCGGCGGTCAGCACGACGTGGCCGCGCGCCACGTCCTCGCCCCGGCGCCGGATCGCCATGCCGGGCGTCGGCGCCTCGTCGACGCGCACGCTGCCCAGGCCGTCGCCCGCGATCGCCTCGCAGTTCTCCTGCATCACGACGGCGTCGGCCCCGGCGGGCACCTGCGCGCCCGTGAAGATGCGTGCCGCCGTGCCGGCCGCCAGCGCCTGAGGCACCTGCCCGGCGGGAATGCGCTGGCGGACGGGCAGCACCGCGCCGGCGCCGGACGCCAGGTCGGCCAGGCGGACGGCGTAGCCATCCATCGCGCTGTTGTCCTCGGGCGGCACGTCGACGGGCGAGACGACGTCCTGCGCCAGCACGCGGCCCCAGGCCTCGGGCGTGGCGAGGTTCTCGACGCGGCCGGTCGGCGCGACGGCCGCCAGCAGGCGCGCCAGCGCGTCGTCGGCGCTGATCAGCGGGGCGCGGCCGGGCGGCGGGGTCGACGGGTTCGGGGTGGAAGCGTTCATGGCACGCCAATGATGCAACAGGATTCGTCGCCGACGCGGCGGCAAGGCGACCCGAAAAGACGTTCGCGCGCCGTGGCGCGCGAACTGACGGGTTAAGACCGCGAACGGCGCGCTCAGTGCGCCGGCGCGTTCTTCTCGATGAAGGCCTTCACGACGGCCACGTCGGCCGGCAGCTTCGTGAAGCGCCGCGGACGCGACTCCAGGTCGGCCAGCGCGGCCGGCAACGCGGGCTTGCGGCCCAGCGCCTCCGCTATGGTCTCGGCGAACTTGATCGGCAGCGCGGTCTCCAGCACGATCATCGGCACGCCCGGCTGCAGGTGCTCGCGCGCCACCTTCAGGCCGTCGGCCGTGTGGGTGTCGATGACGACGCGAAAGCGCGCGTCGGTGTCGCGGATCGTGGCCAGGCGGTCGGCATGGGTGCTGCGGCCCGAGACGAAGCCGAAGCCGGCGATGCGCGCCTTCTCGGCGTCGCTCAGCGTGAACGCGCCGTCGCGCTGCAGGCCGGCGCCGAACAGCGCGCGGGTGCGGTCGCCGTCGCGGCCCAGCAGGTCGAACACGAAGCGCTCGAAGTTGGACGCCTTGGAGATGTCCATCGACGGGCTGGACGTCTCGTGCGTCTCGGCGCTGCCGCGCACGCGGTAGGTGCCGGTGCGGAAGAACTCGTCGAGCACGTCGTTCTCGTTGGTGGCCACCACCAGCTGCGCGATGGGCAGGCCCATCATGCGCGCGACGTGGCCGGCGCAGACGTTGCCGAAGTTGCCCGAGGGCACCGTGAAGCTGACCTTCTGGCCGTTGGCCGTCGTTGCCTGGAAATAGCCGGCGAAGTAGTACACGACCTGGGCCAGCAGCCGCGCCCAGTTGATCGAGTTGACCGTGCCGATGCGCCACTTGCGCTTGAACGCCAGGTCGCTGGAGACGGCCTTGACGATGTCCTGGCAGTCGTCGAACACGCCCTCGACGCTCAGGTTGTGGATGTTGGCGTCCTGCAGGCTGAACATCTGCGCCTGCTGGAACGGGCTCATGCGGCCGAACGGGCTCAGCATGAACACGCTGACGCCCTTCTTGCCGCGCATCGCGTGCTCGGCGGCGCTGCCGGTGTCGCCCGATGTCGCGCCCAGGATGTTGAGCGTCTCGCCGCGCCGGCCCAGTTCGTACTCGAACAGGTTGCCCAGCAGCTGCATCGCCATGTCCTTGAAGGCCAGCGTCGGGCCGTTGGACAGCGCCTCCAGCTGCACGCCGGCCTCGAGCGGCTTGAGCGGCACGATCTGCGGCGCGCCGAACACGTCGGCCGTGTAGGTCTTCGCGGCCAGCGCCTTCAGGTCGGCGGCGGGGATGTCGTCGATGAACAGCGACAGGATCTCGAACGCCAGCTCGGCGTACGGCAGGTCGCGCCAGCGCGCCAGGGTGGCGTCGTCGACCCGCGGGTAGCTTTCGGGCAGGTACAGGCCGCCGTCGGGGGCCAGGCCCTCGAGCAGGATCTCGCTGAAGGAGCGCGGCGTGCGGTCGCCGCGCGTGCTGATGTACTTCACGCCAGGTCTTCCTTGCGCAGGCTCACGATGGGCGCCAGCACGGTCGGCAGCGACTGCATCTTGGCGATGGCCTCGCGCATCCGTCCTTCGACGGTGTTGTGCGTGAGGATGATCAGGTCCTGCTGGCCCGGCTCCTGGTCGGGGCTGGGACGCTGCAGCACGGCGTCGATGGAGATGTCGTGCTCGGCCAGCGTGGTCGTGATCCTCGACAGCACGCCCGCCTCGTCGGCCACGCGCAGGCGCAGGTAGAACGAGGTGACGACGTCGGCGATGTCCAGGATCGGCGTCGAGGTGAGCGAATCGGCGCGGAACGCCAGGTGCGGCACGCGGTGGTCGGGGTCGGCGGTGTGCAGGCGCGTGATGTCGACCAGGTCGGCCACGACGGCCGAGGCCGTGGGCTCGGCGCCCGCGCCCTTGCCGTAGTACAGCGTGGTGCCGACGGCGTCGGCCTGCACGACGACGGCGTTCATCGCGCCCTCGACGTTGGCGATCAGCCGCTTGGCCGGCACCAGCGTCGGGTGCACGCGCAGCTCGATGCCGCCGGCGTCGGGGCGGCGGCGCGTGATGCCCAGCAGCTTGATGCGGTAGCCGAGGGACTCGGCGTGCTTGATGTCGGCCGCCTGCAGGCCGACGATGCCCTCGACGTGCGCCTTGTCGAACTGCACCGGGCTGCCGAACGCGATCGCGCTCATGATGGTGGCCTTGTGCGCGGCATCCACGCCCTCGATGTCGAAGGTCGGGTCGGCCTCGGCGTAGCCCAGGCGCTGCGCCTCCTTGAGCACGACGTCGAAGTCCAGGCCCTTGTCGCGCATCTCGGACAGGATGAAGTTGGTGGTGCCGTTGATGATGCCGGCGATCCACTCGATGCGGTTGGCTGTCAGGCCCTCGCGCAGCGCCTTGATGATGGGGATGCCGCCGGCCACCGCGGCCTCGAACGCGACCATCACGCCCTTCTCGCGGGCGGCGGCGAAGATCTCGTTGCCGTGCACCGCCAGCAGCGCCTTGTTGGCCGTGACCACGTGCTTGCCGGCGGCGATCGCCTCCAGCACCAGCGTGCGGGCGACGCCGTAGCCGCCGATCAGCTCGACGACGATGTCGATGTCGGGGTTGGCGATGACCTCGCGGCCGTCGGCCACCACCTTCGCGTGGTCGCCGACGATGCTCCTGGCGCGCGCGACGTCGAGGTCGGCCACCATCGTGATCTCGATGGTGCGGCCCGCGCGGCGGCGGATCTCCTCCTGGTTGCGCGTGAGGACGTTGTACGTGCCGGAACCGACGGTTCCGATGCCCAGCAGGCCGACCTGGATCGCTTTCATTTCATTTCACCTCGTTTTGCATTCTCAATTCGCGGGCACCACCTCGGTGACCAGCGTGGGAAGCTCCCACGCCCCGCCCGCCTTCACGCCGCGGCACAGGCCGCCGACCGCCGCGTAGGTCTGCTCGAAGCGGTAGCCGTTCCAGGCCCACGCCTCGACCTTGCCGCAGTCGCCGGGGTCGCGCCCGGCGACGCTGGCCACGCCGTCGAAACGGCCCGAATAGGTGAGCGGTCTCGCATCGTACGGCGGCCGCAGGTTGGCCTGCCACCAGCCGCCGACCCCGTCGGCCGCGCCCGGCACGCACGGCTGCGTCACCAACAGCCGGTTGGCGTCCAGGTGCCACAGCCGACCCCTGGCCTGCGCCGCGCCGTCGTCCAGCAACGGGCACTCGGCGCTGCTGTGGATGGCGGCGAGCACGCGCACGGCCAGCGCATCGTCGCCCGGCCGCGGCCCGGCCGCGATGGGCGCGGCCTGCACGCGCGGCGCGGTCACCGGATAGGCCGCCTCCGCATCGCTGCCGCCGCCCTTGCGCACCAGCGCCGAGCGCCGGCCCGAACGGCCCTGCACGTCGTCCATCTTCTGCAACGCCTCGGCCGCGCCGATGCCGGAGACGCGCCAGCTCGCCTTGCCGGACGAGAACACCGCGTCGCCGCCCACCAGCACCGTCCTGAGCAAGGCCTGCAACGCGGCCGGCGGCAGCGCGGCATGGTTGGCCTTGTCGACGTGGATCGCGACGGCCGTCCTGCCGCCGGTCGCGAGGTTGACGCTCGCGGGATGCGCGGCATGGTCGCCCAGCGTGCCCAGCTGCAGCTCGCCGTACACGGCCGCGGCGCCGCCCGCGGCGCGCACGAGCAGCACCGAGACGGGCATGTCGCTGCCGTCGACGCTGTAGCCGGCCGCGCGGCAGGTGCGCGTGTTGTCGCAGACGACCTGCCAGTCGCCGCCCTCGAACGACTGCGCCCCCGCCGCGAGCGGCCAGGCGGCCGCGCCCAGGACGGAAAGCAGCAGCAGCGCGCGCATGTTCAGGCCGCGTGTCGCTTGCGGTAGCCGTCGAGGAAGCGCGCGATGCGCGTCACCGCCTCGGTGAGGTCGTCGGCGTTGGGCAGGAACACGACGCGGAAGTGGTCGGGCTGCGACCAGTTGAAGCCGGTGCCCTGCACGATCAGCACCTTCTCCTCGGCCAGCAGTTCGTAGGCGAACTGCTGGTCGTCGGCGATCGGGTACAGCTTCGGATCAAGGCGCGGGAACATGTAGAGCGCGGCCTTGGGCTTGACCACCGACACGCCCGGGATCTGCGTCAGCAGATCGTAGGCGAGGTCGCGCTGGCGCGCGAGGCGCCCGCCCGGCGCGACCAGGTCCTTGATGCTCTGGTAGCCGCCGAGCGCGGTCTGGATCGCGAGCTGGCCCGGCGTGTTGGCGCACAGGCGCATCGAGGCCAGCATGTTCAGGCCCTCGATGTAGTCCTTGGCGTGCTTCTTCGCGCCCGAGACCACCATCCAGCCCGCGCGGTAGCCGCACGAGCGGTAGTTCTTCGACAGGCCGTTGAAGGTCACGCACAGCACGTCGTCGGCCAGCGAGGCGATGCTGGTGTGGGTCTCGCCGTCGAACAGCGTCTTGTCGTAGATCTCGTCGGCGAAGATGATCAGCTCGTTCTGGCGCGCGATCTCGACGATGTCCTCCAGCACGCTCACGGGGTACAGCGCGCCGGTCGGGTTGTTCGGGTTGATGATGACGATCGCCTTGGTGCGCGGCGTCACCTTGCGGCGGATGTCCTCGATGTCGGGCAGCCAGCCGGACTGCTCGTCGCACACGTAGTGCACCGGCGTGCCGCCCGACAGTCCGACCACCGCGGTGTAGAGCGGGTAGTCCGGCGACGGGATCAGCACCTCGTCGCCCGAGTCCAGCAGCGCGTTCATGCTGAAAGCGATCAGCTCGGAGGCGCCGTTGCCGAGGTAGACGTCGTCCACCGTCACGCCGGCCACGCCCTTCTCCTGCGTGTAGTGCACCACCGACTTGCGCGGCGCGAACAGGCCCTTGGAATCGGTGTAGGCCGCGGCGCTCGGCAGGTTGCGGATCATGTCCTGCACGATCTCGTCGGGTGGCTCGAGCCCGAACGCGGCCACGTTGCCGATGTTGAGCTTGATGATCTTCTGGCCCTCGTCCTCCATCTGGCGGGCCTTGTCGAGGACCGGGCCGCGGATGTCGTAGCCGATGTTGGCGAGCTTGCTGGACTTGGCGATCGGCTTCACGGCCGGTTTCCTGTGCGAAGAAGGGGCTGGAGGCGCGTTGTCGAGGACGTCGCCGGCGGAGTCCAAGTTTCTCATAGGCGAACCCACGCTCGGCCATCTGAGGGCGCCCGAATCGTGTCTTGCGCAACGGCGAAGGCAGCGGCCCCGCCGCGGCCGCGGAAATCGGCGGCTTCCTATAATCGTCCGCAGCCCTGACCCACGCCTTCGGCCACCGAGGATCCGCCCTTGAAATTCCAGCCCGACACGCTCGCCGGGGTGAACAACATCACCCACTACGACGGCGACTCCCTGCGCGTCAACGGCGAGTTGCGCACGACGAGCGTGCTCGTGCCCTGGGTCGGCGCGGCGGTCGCCTGGGACGCGACCCGCGTGGAGGAGCTGACGCAGGCCCATTTCGACGCGCTGCTGGCGCTCGAGCCCGAGGTCGTGATCTTCGGCAGCGGCGCGAAGCTGCGCTTCGTCTCGCCCGCGCTGTACCGCAACCTCTTCGCGCGCCGGATCGGCGTGGAGACGATGGACAGCGGCGCCGCCTGCCGCACCTACACGGTGCTGGCCAACGAAGGCCGGCGCGCGGTCGCCGCGATCCTGCTGGCGCCGTCGGCCTGAGCTTCCCGCTCGGTGGCGGGCGCGCCTCTCGCGCCGCGTCCGGGCGCCCGCCCCGACCGCGCCGGGCAGACCCATGGGGGTCCCGGCCCGGGGACGTGGGCAGTTCACTCTATAATCGATGGTTGTGCCTGACCTGGAACCGATGTCATCTCGGGCCGGGTCGCGAGGCCGCCCACCACGCACGCACCCAGATCGACCGAAGGTTCGACAGAGACACTACATGACGCCTGCACTGAACAAAGCGCTCCCTGACTTTGAAGCACTCGCCACCCACGGCGTCAAGTTCACACCGCATGCCTTCCAGGGCCGCGCCGTGGTCCTGTATTTCTACCCCAAGGACCACACGCCGGGTTGTACCACCGAGGCCATGCAGTTCCGCGACATGCACGACGAGTTCGTCAAGGCCGGCGCGGTCGTATTTGGCGTTTCGCGCGACAACATGGCGTCGCACGAGAAGTTCAAGCAGGGCCTGGAACTGCCGTTCGAGCTGATCGCCGACACCGAAGAGAAGCTGTGCCACATGTTCGGCGTGGTCAAGAACAAGATCATGTACGGCAAGAAGGTCAAGGGCATCGAGCGCTCCACCTTCCTGATCGACGGCAACGGCGTGCTGGTGGCCGAATGGCGCGGCATCAAGGTCGCGGGCCATGTCGAGGAAGTGCTCAAGGCCGTCAAGGACATGAAGATCAAGGCCTGAGCGCCCTGCCCTTCGCACGAACGAAAGCCGCCTCCGGGCGGCTTTTTCATGGCTCTTCGCCGATCTACGGGGGCGGTGGATTGATGCTGAAACGCCGCGCCGGACTAGCGTGCCTGCGACGCCAGCGCTTCGCCGTCGGCGGCGAAGCGGGGCGTGGGGCGCCGCTCGGAGATCGCGCGTCGCGGGGCGGCGGGGGTTGCCGTCTCGCTCATGCGTCCGCGGTCGGCTACGGCCTGCGGCCTTCGCGCGACTGCGCTGCGGTGCTCGGCGCCCAGGGCTTCGTCGCCAGGTCGTCGGCGTAGC
>DASQCX010000129.1:0-4851 GCA_035634455.1 Burkholderiaceae bacterium | reverse complement strand
GGCGACCGGGCGAACCGCGACATCGAGCGCACCTGGCACCTCGATTGCCGAGAATGGACATAGCCGCCATTCCGACGGCCCGGCCACGGCGCGGTCCGCGCCGCAACCCGACAAGGAATCGACCATGGACATCGCCCGCCTGTTCTCCGTCACCGCGCTCGCGGCCGCCGCCGCGCTCGCCGGCTGTTCGTCCACCGCCAGCGTCACCGGCCCCGCCGAGGGCGGCGGTCCCAGCACCGCCGAATCGCGGCATGCGGTCGATGCCAGCTACCAGGAGACGCTGGAACGCCTGTACGCCGCCAACCCCGGCACGCGCGAGCTGGTGGGCAAGGCGCGCGGCGTGCTCGTGTTCCCGCGCGTGATCTCCGCCGGCCTGGTGATCGGCGGGGCCTACGGCGAAGGCCAGTTGCGCGAGCAAGGTCGCGTCGAGGGCTACTACCGCACCACCACCGGCTCGGTGGGCTGGCAGATCGGGGCGCAGTCGCGCGCGCTGGTCTTCCTGTTCATGACCGAGGACGCGCTCGAGCGCTTCAAGGCCGGCCACGGCTGGTCGGGCGGCGTCGACGCCTCGGTCGCGCTGCTGACCGTCGGCGCCAACGGCGTCCTCGACGCCAACGCGGCGCGCGCGCCGACCATCGCCTTCGTGCTGACCAACGCCGGCCTGATGGCGGGCGCGACGCTGCAAGGCACCAAGGTCACGCGGATCGACTACTGATCCCGCGGGCAGCCATGCCCATTCCGGCATCGCAGGCGCTCGCTTTCCGAGGCCTGCGACCGCCGGCCGCGCGCCAGAATCGCAACAGTCGTCCATCGCCGCGAGCCCGCCATGACCTACGCCGCCGAGACCCATCGCTACGACGGCCGCATGCCTTACCGGGCGTGCGGCCGCAGCGGCCTGAGGCTGCCCGCGATCTCGCTGGGCCTGTGGCACAACTTCGGCGACACGACGTCTCAGGCGACGCAGCGCCAGATGCTGCGCACGGCGTTCGACCACGGCATCACGCACTTCGACCTCGCCAACAACTACGGCCCGCCCTACGGCAGCGCCGAGATCAACTTCGGCGAGCACCTGCGGCGCGATTTCCGGCCGTATCGCGACGAGTTGCTGATCTCCACCAAGGCCGGCTGGGACATGTGGCCCGGCCCGTACGGCCAGGGCGGCGGCTCGCGCAAGTACGTGCTCGCCAGCCTGGACCAGAGCCTGGCGCGCATGGGGCTGGACTACGTCGACATCTTCTACTCGCACCGCTTCGACCCCGACACCCCGCTGCAGGAGACGATGGGCGCGCTCGCGAGCGCCGTGCAGCAAGGCAAGGCGCTGTACGTGGGCATCAGCAGCTATTCCGCCGGCAAGACGCGCGAGGCCGCCGCGATCCTGCAGGCCATGGGCGTGCCGCTGCTGATCCACCAGCCGTCCTACAGCCTGCTCAATCGCTGGATCGAGCCGGAGCTGCTGGACGCGCTGGAGGACACCGGCGCCGGCTGCATCGCGTTCAGCGCGCTGGCCCAGGGGCTGCTGACGAACAAGTACCTGGACGGCGTGCCCGCGGACTCGCGCATCCGGCGCGAGGGCGGCGGCTCGCTCAGGCCCGAGCACCTCAGTCCCGCCAACCTCGCGCACGTCCGGGCGCTGGACGACATCGCCCGCTCGCGCGGCCAGACGCTGGCGCAGATGGCCGTCGCCTGGGTGCTGCGCGACCCGCGCGTCACCTCCGCGCTGATCGGCGCCAGCCACGCCGACCAGATCGTCGACCTCGCCGGCGCGATGAAGCGGCTCGCGTTCACGCCCGAGGAACTGGCCGTGATCGACCAGCACGCGGTCGAAGGCGGCGTCAACCTCTGGCTGAAGCCGTCGACCGACCAACGACCCGGCTAGGGCCTGTTCACACTACATGCGCGCCCCGGCAGCGGGGCCTTGCGCGGCCCTTCGCGCAGGCAGCTGACCATCGCGTCGAGCATCAGCTCGATCAGCGCCGGCCGCAGCACCTCGGCCGGGCCCCACGGGTAGCGCCGGTTCACCAGCCGCGCGTGCAGCCAGCCGCTGACCATCATGATGCGGATGTCGCTCGCCAGCTTGGCGTTGGCCTCGTCGCCGCCCACCGCGCGCGCCAGCCGCCGGCTGGCGTCCAGCGACGCCTCCACCATCGCGGCGTAGGCCGGCGCGGCGGTGAACATGCCCTGCTCGTCGCGGCGGGTCGTCTGCTCGGTCATGTAGACCAGGCGGTAGTGCTCGGGGTGCGACTCCCAGTAGTCGATGAAGGCGCCGACCTGGGCACGGATGCGCTCGCGCGCGTCCTCGATGCCGGCCGTGCGCGCGCGCATGGCGTCGACGGCAGCGGCCATCACGTGCTGCCAGATTCCGCGCAGCAGGTGGCCCTTGTCGTCGAAGTAGCGGTACGGCGTCATCGCCGACACGCCCACCTGCGTGGCCACGGCGCGCATCGTCACGGCCTCGAGGCCGCGCTCGATGAACAGGGCCAGGGCAGCGGCGACCAGTTCGTCGCGCAGGCGCTCGGCGTCGGCCTCGCTGCCGCGGCGCACACGCGGCCGGCCGGCGGCCGCTTGTCCGGGGGCGGATGACTTCTTGGCGGGCATGGGGATATCGTAACAAACTCATTTACATGTAAATGGACTCGTATATTTACTTGTAAATTCATCTTGGGAAACTGTCGAGCGAGCCGATAAGAACAGGAGCAAAGACAACGTTTTCCACTGAAAGTCCCATGTTCCTCGACTCGTTCACCATCCGCGGCAAGCTGGCGCTCGCCTTCGGCAGCGTCCTGCTGCTGATGTTCGCGCTCGGCGCGCTGGCCACCGTCAAGCTCGCGGGCCTGTACGGCGCCACCGACCAGATCCTCACCTACCGCGTCGCGGGCGTGCGCGACAGCTCGCACATGGTCGAGGCCGCCACGCGCATCCGCGTGCGCGACTACCGCCTGGGCGTCAGCAAGCCCGAGGAGATGGCCAAGGTGCTCGCGAGCCGCCAGCAGGCCTTCGACGAGTTCGAGGCCGCGCGCAAAGCCTACTCGGACTTCATGTTCGACGCCCAGGAGAAGGCGCTGTACGAGCAGGCGATCCGCGACTGGCACGACTACGACGTCCTCAGCGACCAGGCCGCCGCGCAGGCGCGCTCCGGCGCGCCCGACCAGGTGCTGCCCGCCGTCATGGGCGCGGTCAAGACCTTCGACGCCGCGATCGCCTCGATGCGCAAGCTCACAGAGTTCAACGACGCCGGCGCGACCGCCGACGCGCAGTCGGCGCGCGCGCTGTACGACAGGAGCCGCTACCAGGTCGTCGCCATGCTCGCCGCCGCGGCGCTGCTGGCCGCGGGGCTGGGCCTGCTGATCGCCCGCGCGATCACCGTGCCGCTGCGCGCCGCGGTCGACCTCGCCGAGGCCGTGGCCGCCGGCGACCTGACGCGCAGCGTGGCCGCGGCCGGCCGCGACGAGACCGCGCAGCTGGGGCGCGCCCTCGGCGCGATGGTGGCCAACCTGCGCCACATCGTCTCCGACGTGCGCGGCGGCGTGGAGTCGGTCGGCACCGCGTCGGCGCAGATCGCTACCGGCAACGTCGACCTGAGCCAGCGCACCGAGGAACAGGCGGCCAACCTGCAGCAGACGGCCGCGTCGATGGAGCAGATCACCTCCACCGTGCGCCAGAACGCCGACAACGCCGGCGCCGCGGCGCAGCTGGCCGCATCGGCGCGCGACGTGGCGCTGCGCGGCGGCGGCGTGGTCGACAGCGTCGTCGCCACGATGGCCGGCATCACGCAGAGCTCGCACCGCATCGCCGACATCGTCGGCGTGATCGACGGCATCGCCTTCCAGACCAACATCCTGGCGCTCAACGCCGCGGTCGAGGCCGCGCGCGCCGGCGAGCAGGGCCGCGGCTTCGCGGTGGTGGCGGGCGAGGTGCGCGCGCTGGCGCAGCGCAGCGGGCAGGCCGCGCGCGAGGTCAAGGAGCTGATCGCGCAGAGCGTGGGCCAGGTCGACGCGGGCGCCCGCCACGTCGCCGAAGCGGGCGAGACCATGCAGCGCATCGTCTCGCAGGTGCAGCGCGTCAACGACCTCGTCGGCGAGATCAGCGCGGCCAGCCAGGAGCAGACGCGCGGCATCGAGCAGGTCGGCCAGGCCGTCTCGCAGCTGGACCAGGTGACGCAGCAGAACGCCGCGCTGGTCGAGGAATCGGCCGCCGCCGCGGACAGCATGCGCGTGCAGGCCGAGCAGCTGGCGCGCTCTGTCGCGGCCTTCCGGATCGCCGCGTAGGTGACCGAGTTCGACCGTCTCCTGCGGCGCATCGTCGACGGCCTCGAACGCGGCTCGCTGACGCTGCAGGAGGCGGCGCACTGCGTCGGCGAGCACGCGGCGCGCCGGCTGGACTGCTCGGGCGCGGCGCTGTGGACGCTGGCGGGCCCGCCCGGCCTGCGCGTGCTCACGCGGATCGGCGGCTTCGACGCGGCGATCAACGCGCCGCTGTCCGAGCCGCTGCAGTTCACGCTGGCCGGCACCTCGGCGTGGATGGACGCGCTGTCCGAACGGCGCGTCTTCGCGACCGCCGACGCGCAGTCCGACGCGCGGCTGGGCGGCGGCCACGACGCCATCGTCGACCCGCGGCGCGTGCGCGGCCTGCTGCAGGCGGCCATCGGCGCCAACGCCAGCCTGTGGGGCTTCGTCAGCTGCGCGCAGTACGACACGCCGCGCACCTGGACGCCGCGCGAGATCGCGCAGCTGCAGCGCATCGCGGTCGCGCTGTCGATCCGCCGCTCGCGCGACCGCACGGCCGCCCGCGCGCGCGTCGCGCTGCCTGTCCCGCCGGTGTCAACCACTTCGTCGTAACGGGGCTATCCTGGCG
>DASQCX010000128.1:0-1994 GCA_035634455.1 Burkholderiaceae bacterium | reverse complement strand
GCCGCTGCCCACGCTGCCGGGCCATGGGCCGACCGCGACCGACGCCGCGAATCTCATGCCCACGCTGGCGGCGACCCCGCGCGAGACCTCGGTGAACGCCGTCGCCATGCGCTGGTCGGGCTCGCTGCAGGGCTATCTCGACCAGGTGACGGACCAACTGAGCCTGAGCTGGGAGTACCGCGACGGCGTCGTCGTGATCGAGCGCCTGCGCACCGAGTTCTTCGAGATCGCCGCGCTCGAGAGCGAGACCGACTACCACCTGGGCCTGAGCGGCGCCGACCAGGCCAACGCCACCAGTTCCGGCAACGGCGGCGGGGGCACCAACAGCAGCGCCAGTTCCAGCAACGAGGTCAGCGAGCACGGCAAGTCCAACGTGGTCGCCTCGGTGCTGGCAGCTGTCGCCCAGATCGTCAAGGACGTGCCGGGCGCATCCGTCGTGCGCTCTGACGGCTCGGGCCGCATCGCCGTCACCGCCACGAAGGAAACCTTGTCCAAGGTGCGCGACTTCATGCGTGCCGAGAACGAGAGCCTGCTGCGCCAGGCGCAGGTGCAGTTCGACGTCTACAGCGTCACGCGCAACGAGTCCGACGAGCGCGGCATCGAGTGGAGCGCCGTGCTGTCCGCGCTCGGCGGCGCCTACACGGGTACGTTCGGATCGCCCGCCACGCTGGCGAGCGCCACCGCCGCGGGCGTCGGGTTCTCCATTCTGACGCCGACGCAGTCGGGCGTCGCCAACCACGTGACGTCGCGCTTCGGCGGCAGCAGCGCGCTGCTGAAGCTGCTCAGCGAATACGGCGTGGCGACGCAGCACCGCGAGGTCAGCCTGCTGGCGCTGAACCGCACCTGGGATCGCAAGTCCAGCCTCGGCGGCCGCGCATACGTGAGCGCCACCATCCCGGGCGCGGCGAGCACCACGGGCGTCGGGGCGCCGGGCCTGGTCACCTCCACGGTCACCACCGGCGACCGCTACCTCGCCCAGCCCTTCATCCTGGACAACGACACGGTGGTGCTGAAGTTCGGCATCGGATTGTCGTCGCTGGTCAACCTGGTGAACTTCACGTCCGGGACCGGGACGTCGCAGCAGACGGTGCAGACGCCGGAGACCAGCGCGATCAACGACCAGTCCACCGTCGCGCTCAAGGCCGGGCAGATCCTCGTCATCACGGGCCTGAGCCGCACGGTCTCGAGCGACGACCGGCGCACGCTGACCGACGACGCGCCCATCGGCCTCGGCGGCAGCAAGACGCAGTCGCGCCTGCGCGAGGATTTCGTGATCTTCGTGCGGCCGACCATCCTCTGAGGCGGAAGCAACGATGGCCGGCATCGAACGACTGCTCGCGAGCACCGCGCAGGGCGACCTGCTGGGCGGACTGCTGTGGCGCGCGCCGACCGCCGGCCAGGGCCGCAGCCGCGCGCTGCTGGAGGCGCGCTCGCTCACCCGCGACGCCACGCATTGGGCGCAAGCGCAGGTCGGCGCGCACGTGCGCTACGGCCTGTTCCAGCCGCGTGCATCGGAAGAGGGCGTGCGCCTGCCCAAGGGAACGCTGGCGGCGGCGGCGTGCTTCTCGCGCCTTGTCGGACAGCGCGCCCCGAACGCCGCGCTGGTGCTGGCCGTTCCCGCCTCGACGCAGCGCAAGGAGGACAAGTACTTCGTCGTCTGCCTCGAGGACGGCGTGCCGGTGGTCGATGTCCTGAGCAACGAGATCGACGCCCGCAACGCGCTCGGCGGCGAGGATCGCCCGATCTGGAGCGACAACCCGGTGGCCTACCCGAATTGCGAGCCAGCGGACTTCGCCTGGCTGACCGCCGGCGGCGACCGGCTCGCCCGCGTGCAGCCGATGCCGGTCAACCCGTGGCCGCTGGTCGGAGCCGGAGCCGTGGCGTCGGCTTCGCTGGCTGCATGGCTGCTGCTGCAGCACCTGCATCGTGTCGAGGCGGAGCGGCGAGCCGCGGCGGCGGCCCGTGCCGCCGACCCGATGCCCCGCTACTTGGCC
>DASQCX010000127.1:0-4234 GCA_035634455.1 Burkholderiaceae bacterium | reverse complement strand
CAGTGGTGTGCATCATTTGGCCGTCCAGGCAGCCCACAGCGCGTCGACTTCGGCGTCGAGCTGCGTCAGCGTCAGCCCCTCGTTGACGATCACCGCGTCGGCGATGGCGCGTCGCTGCGCCCGCGTGGCCTGCTGGGCGATCGTGCGCCGCACGGCATCGGGCGTCCAGCCCGATCGCGCCACGACGCGCGCGACCTGGGTGTCGGTCGAGCAGTCGACGATCAGCACGCGGTCGACCCGCGCGCGCCAGGTGGCCGACTCCGCGAGCAGCGGCACGTCGAACACGACCGGCTGCCCCGCGCTCGCGCGTGACGCCTGCGCGCGCGTGGCATCCCCGATCATCGGATGCAGGATGGCCTCCAGCCGCTGCCGCTGCGCGGGCTCGCCGAAGACGAGCGCGCGCATCTTCGCGCGATCCATCGCGCCGTCGGCGCCAATCATGTCGTCGCCGAACGCGGCGGCGATCGCGGGGATCGCGGCGCCGCCGGGCGCGGTCAGCGCGTGGGCGAGGGCGTCGGTGTCGACGACCAGCGCGCCGTGCGCGGCCATTCGTCGCGCGACGCTGCTCTTGCCGCTGCCGATGCCTCCGCTGAGGCCGATCGTCAGCCCGCGAAGCTGATGCCCGCCCATGACAGCAGGGTGTCGGAGCCGACGAACATCACGAGCAGGCCGCCGCCGGCCAGGAACGGGCCGAACGGGTATTGCTGGTGACGCTCGTGCTTGCCGACCAGCATGCGCGGCACGTTGACGCACAGGCCCGCGATGGACGCGATCAGGATGACGGGCAGGATGGCCTGCCAGCCCAGCCAGGCGCCGAGCGCGGCCAGCAGCTTGAGGTCGCCGCCGCCCATGCCCTGGCGCTTCATCAGCAGCGCGAAGCCGCTGGCGACGAGCCACAGCGGCACGTAGCCGGCGACGGCGCCCCACACGGCGGCCGACAACGGGATCGTGCCGCCCAGCGCGGCGACGGCCAGGCCGCCCCACAGCAGCGGGTAGGTGAGGTCGTCGGGCAGGTACTTGGTGTCGAGGTCGATCAGCGCCATCGAGACCAGCAGCGCGATCGCCGCGCACCAGGCCAGCGTGACCAGGTGCGGCCCGAACTTCCAGGCCGCGAGCGCGAACAGCACGCCCGTGGCGAGCTCGACGAGCGGATAGCGCACCGAGATCCGCGTGCCGCACGCCGAGCACTTGGCGCGCAGCGCGAGCCAGCTCAGCAGCGGGATGTTCTCGTACCAGCGGATCGCGTGGCCGCACGCGCCGCAGCGCGAACGCGGCGTGGCCAGGCCCAGCGGGCTCAGGCCCTCGAGGTGCTTGTCGATCGTGCGGCCGGCGGCCGCGAGCTCAGCCGGCTGCGGCTGCGCGAAGACGGCCTTCCAGACCTCGCCGTCGCCCAGCATGCCGCCGGTGTCCAGCAGCCATTCGCGCATCATGATGATGGGCTTGCGATGGATCACCACGTTCAGGAAGCTGCCGACCAGGAGCCCGAAGACCCCCAGCACGACCGGCGAGCCGCAGAGCCCCTGCAGCTGCGAAGGAAGATCGTCCAACGCTCAGACCACCTGGCCGATCTTGAAGATGGGCAGGTACATCGAGACGACGATGCCGCCGATCAGCGTGCCCAGCACGACGATGATGATGGGTTCCATCAGCGTCGACAGGCCCTTGACCATCTCGTCGACTTCATCCTCGTAGAACTCGGCGGCGCGCGCCAGCATGTCGTCGAGCGCGCCGGACTCCTCGCCGATGGCCGACATCTGCAGCACCATCGTCGGGAAGACGTTGGTGCTGGCCATCGAGGTGGTCAGCGCCGAGCCGGCGGCGACGTCGCGCTGGATCTGCTGCGTGGCGTGCGTGAAGACGAGGTTGCCGGCGGTGCCGCCCACGGAATCGAGCGCCTCGACAAGCGGCACGCCGGCGGCGAACATCGTCGACAGCGTGCGCGTCCAGCGCGCGACGATCGACTTCATCACGAGATCGCCGAAGATGGGCATCTTCAGCATCATCCGGTCCATGAAGAACTGCATCTTCTCGGAGCGCTTCCACGACTGGAAGAAGACGTAGCCGCCGCCGAACAGCACGCCGAAGATCAGCCACCAGTAGTGGATGAAGAGGTCGCTCATCGCCATCACGAACAGCGTGGGGGCGGGCAGTTCGGCGCCGAACGAGGTGAACACCTGCTTGAACGACGGGATCACGAAGATCATGATCACCGTCAGCACCGCGAAGGCCACGACGATGACGGCCGTCGGGTAGATCAGCGCGGACTTGACCTTCTGCTTGATCGCGATCGTCTTTTCCTGGTACAGCGCCAGGCGGGCGAGCAGTTCTTCCAGGATACCGCCGGCCTCGCCGGCCTCGACCAGGTTGCAGTACAGCGCGTCGAAGTGCTGCGGGTGCTTGCGGAAGGCCGAGGACAGGCTGGTGCCGGTCTCGACGTCGCCGCGGATCTCGTTGAGCAGGCGCGTCATGCGCGGGTTGGTGGAGCCGCGGCCGACGATGTCGAACGCCTGCAGCAGCGGCACGCCGGCCTTCATCATCGTGGACAGCTGGCGCGTGAAGACCGCGATGTCCTTCTGCTTGATGGAGCTGCCGCCGCTGATGCGACGCTTGCGCACCTTCGTGACCATGATGCCCTGGCGCCGCATGCTGGCGCTGACCGCGGCTTCGCCGCCGGCGCGCAACTCGCCGCGTACCAGCTTGCCGGTGCGATCCTTGCCTTCCCACTCGAAAATTTGATCTGGGGCGCTCTTCGCCGCCATCGCAGTAGCCATCAGTCCTCCAACCGCCCTGTCGGGCATGGTTGCGCGATTCTGCCTTGGAGCAGGCCCGATTTGTGCCCGACTTGTAAGCGACTCATTCGTTGGTGCAGGAAATGACTTCTTCCAGCGTCGTCACTCCGAGCCGCACCTTGACCAGCCCCGACTGGCGCAGGTCGCGCACGCCGTCGTCCCGGGCGCACCTGGCGATGTCGGTCGCGTTGCCCTGCGACAGGATCAGCTGCTGCATCTTCTCGGTGATGGGCATCACCTGGTAGATGCCGACCCGGCCGCGATAACCGTTGTTGCAATTGGAGCAGCCGACGGCGCGGTACGGGCGCCAGGTATCGTCGAGATCGTCCTCGGTGTAGCCGGCGCGCAGCAGCGACGCGCGCGGGTAGTCGGCCGGCACCTTGCAGCTTTCGCACAGCCGGCGCGCCAGGCGCTGGGCGGTGATCAGCAGGATGGAGGACGCGATGTTGAACGGCGCCACGCCCATGTTCTGCAGGCGGGTGAGCGTGGTGGGCGCGTCGTTCGTGTGCAGCGTGGACAGCACCATGTGGCCGGTCTGGGCGGCCTTGATGGCGATGTCGGCGGTTTCCAGGTCGCGGATTTCGCCGACCATGATGACGTCCGGATCCTGGCGCAGGAAGGACTTCAGCGCCGAGGCGAAGTTCAGGCCGGCCTTGTCGTTGACGTTGACCTGGTTGACGCCCGGCATGTTGATTTCGGCCGGATCCTCGACGGTCGAGATGTTCACGCCCGGCTGGTTGAGCATGTTCAGGCAGGTGTACAGCGACACCGTCTTGCCGGAGCCGGTCGGGCCGGTGACCAGCACCATGCCGTACGGCCGCACGATGGCGGCCAGCAGCCGTTCCTTCTCGGCCGGCTCGTAGCCCAGCGCCTCGATGCCCAGCCTGGCGCTGGACGGGTCGAGAATACGGATGACGATCTTCTCGCCGTACAGCGTGGGCAGCGTGCTGACCCGGAAGTCGATCGACTTGCTGCCGAACTTCAGCTTCATCCGGCCGTCCTGGGGGACACGCTTCTCGGAGATGTCCAGCCGCGAGATGACCTTGATGCGCGACGCCAGCTTCTCCTTGATGGCGATCGGCGGCTGCGTGATCTCGCGCAGCTCGCCGTCGATGCGGAAGCGCACGCGGTAATTGAATTCGTAGGGCTCGAAATGCAGGTCGGACGCGCGCATGTTGATCGCGTCGATCAGCATCTTGTGCAGGAACTTGACGACCGGGGCGTCCTCGACCTCGGAAGAGACCTCCTGCTTTTCCTGCTGCGCGTTCGGATCCTCGTCGGTGACCTCGAATTCGAAGTCCGAGGTCGCCAGCGCCTCCATCGTCTCCTTGGCGGACGCCGACTGGTCGTTGACCAGGCGCATCAGCTTGTCGTACTCGACGACGATCCACTCCGGCGCGAGCTGGGTGGCGAACTTGATGCGCTCGACGGCTTCCTGGTCGGTC
>DASQCX010000126.1:0-3397 GCA_035634455.1 Burkholderiaceae bacterium | reverse complement strand
CTCGCGGCCTGGTGCCACGCCAACGTCCCCGGGCTGGCCGTGATCGTGGCCACCGGCTACACGACGCAGCACGTCGCCGCCGGCGTCAAGGTGCTGTCCAAGCCGTATTCGGTCGAGGCGCTGCTCGAGGAACTGCAGGCGGCGGTGCACCTCGGCCGGTCCTGAGGCACGGCTGGATCAACGAGGCCCGCCGCTCCGCCGCCGGAGCCTCGCGGCCGGGATCGGCGCGCAACGTCGGCGGCGTGTCATGCGACCTTGATCCGGTCGGCGAGAAGTCCCGACAGCCGCGGCGGCAATCGTTCACGAAAATCGCGTCATCGACCGATGCGGCATGGGGTATGCGCCGCGCGGCGGGGTCATCGATCTTCGGCAACGCGCCGCGACGGAGAGCAATCGCACCATGCAGGCTTCGACCTTGAGAAGGGACAATTTCCACGGGCTCGCGCCGCAGGACGCGCTGCCGCGCTCCGCGGGGCCGGCCGACGAGACGGCCTCGCTCCTGGCCCGCTACCGCGAAGGCGGCTATCTGCTGGCGGACGTCAATCCGCTCGGCATTGCGCGCCACGCCGACGTCGAACCGGCACCTCACCGCTTCCGGCACGCGCTGCGCGGGGGTGCGGACGGGCACGGTCTCGAGACGCGCCTCAGGCAAAGCTATTGCGAAGGCCTGACATTGAACGCGGCGCACGTGCGCAACCACGCGCATGTCGGCTGGTTGTACGAGCGACTGGAAGCGCGCACCTCGGCGACGCGCCTGACCGCGGCCAAGCGCCTGGCGCTCTACGAGATGCTGTTCGCCGCAGAGCGCCTCGAGCATGCGATCGCCGCCGACTATCCGGCGGCCAAGCGATTCAGCCTGGAAGGCAGCGAGTCCTACATCGTCTTCCTGCGCTACGCGATCGAGGCTGCCGCCGCGAACGGTTCCAGCCACGTCGTGCTCGGGATGCCGCACCGCGGCCGGCTGAACGTGCTGGCCAATGTCATGGGCCTGCCGGCCGATGACTTGCGCTCGCTGTTCACCGATTCGCCGTCGCCGCATCTGGCTGCCTGGGACATCAAGGAACACCTGGGGCTTGCCCGTCGCCTGGGCACGGACGCGGGCGGCATAGACGTGCTGCTGGCCCACAACCCGTCGCATCTCGAGAGCGTGACCCCGGTGGTGACCGGGATGGTGCGCGCGATGCAGGAGCGCGCGGCGAGCGATCCGCGTGGGCACGTCCTGCCGATCATCGTGCATGGCGACGCATCGTTCAGCGGTCAGGGCATCGTCACCGAGACGCTCAACCTGGCCGGAACGCGCGGCTACGGCGTGGGCGGGACCGTGCATGTGCTGCTGAACAACCAGATCGGCTCGACGGTATCGAACCAGCTCGATGCGCGGTCCACCCTGAACAGCGCGGACGTCGCGCGGGCGTACGACGTTCCGGTGCTCCACGTCAACGGCGACTTGCCTGAACTGGTGGCCCAGGCCGCGGAACTGGCGGTGCAGTTCCGGCAGCGCTTCCACGCCGACATCCTCGTCGACGTCGTCGGCTACCGCAGGCACGGCCACAATGGACACGACGACCCGCGCGTGACGCAGCCGGCGATGCAGCGGATCGTGCGCTCGATGCCGACCGTCGTGCAGCGCTACCGCGCGCAGCTTTTGCAGGACGGCGAGCCTTCCCTGGCCCAGATCGCCGCGTGCGAGCGGCGCGTCTCGTCCGCGCAGTCCCTGCCGGCGTGCTCGGTCGACGTGACCCAGCCGTCCGCCGTCATGCTGCCGCCCGTCCGGACGGCCGCGAATACGGGCGCCACGTTCTCGCGCCTCGGCGCCCTGGTGGAGGCGTTGACGGCACCGCCGCCGGACTTCCGGCTGCACGAGCACATTCGCACCCTGGCGGCCGGATGGCGGCACGCTGCGAGTTCGCGCGCCAACGGCGTCGACTGGTGCCTCGCGGAGACGCTGGCCTACGCCTCGCTGCTGGCGGCCGGCACCCATGTCCGTCTGAGCGGGCTGGACATCGGACGCGGCAGCTTCTTCCACCGCCAGTGCGTCTGGCACGACCAGGACTCGATGGTCGACGGAGAGCGGGTGCACGTGCCGCTGCGCAACCTCGGCGCGCGACAAGGCGTGTTCTCGGTGTTCGAGACGCCCTTGTCCGAGGAGGCCGTGCTGGGATTCGAATACGGCTACTCGGTGATGGCCCGCGACACGCTCGTCGCGTGGGAGGCGCAGTTCGGCGACTTCGTGAACAACGCGCAGGTGCTCATCGACCAGTTCATCTCCTGCGGCGAGGCCAAGTGGGGCTACCGCAGCGGCCTGACGATGCTGCTGCCTCATGGCAACGAGGGCGGCGGGCCCGAGCATTCCAGCGCCTACGTGGGCCGCTTCCTGTCGCTGTGCGCCGAGCACAACATGATCGTGTGCATGCCCAGCACCTCCGCGCAGCTGTTCCACCTGCTGCGGCGGCAGGCGATGACCCAACCGGCCAAGCCGCTGGTGGTCTTCACGCCCAAGGGGCAGCTGTACGGCACGAAGGCCAGCTTCTCGGGCTGGAGCGACTTCGAGACAGGCGGCTTCCGGCGCGTCATCGGCGACATCGACACGGCCAGGGAACCGGCGGTCGAGCGCGTGGTGCTCTGCAGCGGGAAGATCCACTATGCGCTCGAGGCGGAGCTCGCTGCGCGTCCGGATCCGCGCGTCGCATTGCTGCGCCTGGAGCAGTTGTATCCGCTGCCGGCCGGCGAGATCAGGGAGCGGCTCGCGCGTCTCCCGCGGCTGGCAGAGCTCGTGTGGACGCAGGAGGAGGCGCGCAACCATGGTGCCTGGGCCGCGCTGCGCGAGCCGCTGGAGGAGGTGCTCCCTGCGGGAACCCGGTTGCGCTGCGCCGCCCGGACGGCGACGCCGGCAAGCGCCGGCTGCCGGCGCTCGGTCCACGCGTCGGAGGAACAGGCGCTGATCGCCGCCGCGCTGCGCGGCCGCCCCTGACGCGCCGGCGTCAGGCGGCCGAGGCCGGCTGACGCGCGAGCAGGTGGATGGGGGCCGCCGTCGCGAATGCGAGCAGGTCTTCCGCCGGCATCGGCTTGGCGAAGTAGAAGCCCTGGAGGGCGTCGCAGCCGAGCTCGGCGAGGAAGTTCGCCTGCGGCCACGTCTCGATGCCCTCGGCGACCGTTCGCAGGTCCAGGGCACGCGCGATGTCGAAGGTCGCTCGCACGATGGCCTCCGATTCGGCGCTCGTGAGCATCTCGCTCGTGAACGCCCGGTCGACCTTGAGCGTGTCGAGCGTGAACTGCTTCAGGTAGCTGAGCGACGAGTAGCCGACGCCGAAGTCGTCCAGCGCGATGGTGACGCCGAGCTTCTTGAGTCGCGCGATCGTCGCCTGGCTGTGCTGGTTGTCCTCCATCAGCAGCGTCT
>DASQCX010000125.1:0-1814 GCA_035634455.1 Burkholderiaceae bacterium | reverse complement strand
ACCGTCGCCGAGCTGGTCGCGGTGTCGCTCGTCGTGGAGTTCATCATCATCCTTAATGCGCTTGGGGTATCCGCCGTACGCACGGATTGGGTCGGCGGATTCGTGCTGTTCGCCGCGGCCGTCGGAGCCTCGATCTACACGCAGAAAGTGATCGACGCGAACGGCGATCCGATCGAGCCCAACAAGCAGGCGGTCGACGTCATGAGCGCGATCACGCAGACGTTGAGCACCTTCGCGCCCTATCCGGCGCGGGTCGAGGACAATGTACCACCGCCGTCGCTGAGCGACTTCCCGTTCGACGCCATCTTCACCGCCACGCGACACGTCGGCCTCTACCACCAGAAATTCGCCATCGTGAAAGTCGGCGCGGAGCACTTCGGCTACTGCGGCGGCATCGATTTCAACCCGAATCGGCTCGACGACGCGAACCATCTGGCGAGAGGTCCCTACCACGACGTGCACGCGCGCATCGAGGGCAACGCCGTGCATGACCTCGCGCTGACCTTCGATCAGCGCTGGCAGCGCGACGGCGGCGGCGAAGCGCCAGCCTTCGAAGTCCCGGCGATCGATGACGCGCTGGCACCCGGTGGCGACATCGTCCAGATCGCACGCACGTACTACGCGCCCGCCATCGGCGCCGAAGATCGTGCGCTGCACTTCGCGCCGAACGGCGACCGCACGCTATTCGACACGATGCGCTCGGCGATCCTGCAGGCGCGCGAGTTCATCTACATCGAGGACCAGTACTTCACGCCGCCGGAGGCGTATCGTAACGCGCTGCTGCGTAAGGTCGAACAGCGGGAGATCGGCTCGCTGGTGATCGTGTTGCCGTCCACGCCGGACCAGCCGTTCGGCGAGATCGTTCGCGAGCCATTCGTGGCCGCGCTGCGCGCGGCCGACGCGGGCGCCGGCATCGTGCGCGTCGGCTACCCGCGCCGGCACTGCACAACCCCGGACAACGAGCTGCGCGCGTCCTCCGGTCGCCTCCTGTTGTTCGCCGACCTCGACGCCTCCGGCGGCGTCAACCCCACGGTGGTCCTGGGTCCGAAGGCGCGCCTGCCGCAGCCGCCGTTCTGGTTCGCCGTCGAGGGCGAGCTGATGTATGCCTACAACGAGTCCACCTCGGCCAGCCCT
Source organism: Burkholderiaceae bacterium (assembly GCA_035634455.1). GTDB lineage: Bacteria > Pseudomonadota > Gammaproteobacteria > Burkholderiales > Burkholderiaceae_C > Scleromatobacter. The sequence goes on along the minus strand of DASQCX010000125.1, from coordinate 680 downwards.
GACCCGGGCCACGCCCGTGTCTTCGAGGTGGTCCGCGGCCCAGACACGCGCCTGTACCGCGGCGGCGACCCGGCCACCGCGCTCGGCCCGCGCACCCGCGTGCACAAGGCCGGCGCGGCGGCGACGGTCGTCGACCTCGCCGGCATCTACGTGCATGCGAAGATGATGATCGTCGACGACGTCTTTGTCGGGATCGGCTCGGCGAACATCAACCGGCGTGGCCTGTGCCACGACGGCGAGATCGCCGCGTTTAGCGTGCCGCAGCAGCTGAAGGCTTCGCCGGGCAACCCGGTGGCCGCCCTGCGCCGGGAGCTGTGGGCGGAGATGCTCGATCTGCCGGCGAGCGCGAAGCCGCTGCTGGAGGATCCGATCGCCGCCGCGCGGCTGTTCGACCGCTCGCCGGCGCTCGGTAACCGCTTCACCGGCTTCGGCGCCCACCCGACGCACCTGATGTTCGATGCGACCGGCGCCGACGGTGTGGTGTTGGATCTCCTGCGGCTGCTGCTGGTGGATCAGTTCGTCTTGGTGGACCACGTCAAGATGTTCGACGCCGTCGTGGACCCGACCAGCGCGGTGGAGTCCTGATGGCCCCCGCCGCGCAGACGCTGTTCGGCCTGTTCGGCGACTTCACGGCCGGCTGGCCGTCGGCGGCCATCCGCGAGCACACCGGCAACGTGGTC
>DASQCX010000124.1:0-5004 GCA_035634455.1 Burkholderiaceae bacterium | reverse complement strand
GCTTCGACTTCGAGGCCAGCGCCTTCCTGCACCACATGGTGCGCAACATCATGGGCGCGCTGATCACCATCGGCAGCGGCAACCAGCCGCCGGCCTACATGGTCAAGCTTCTGGCCGAGCGCAACCGAGAGCTCGCGCCGCCCACCTTCCCGCCGGCCGGCCTGTACTTCGTCGGCCCGCAGTACGATCCGCACCTGGCGATCCCGGGCCGCACGGCCGCGCACGACTGGCTGCCGCGCGTGCCGGTCGAGCTGGCGCGTTCCAGCGACCCGAGGCCGCTCATCACGGCGCCCAGACCATGACCCCCGTCCGCACCCGCATCAAGATCTGCGGCCTGACGCGCGAGCAGGACGTCGGCGCCGCCGTCGCCGCCGGCGCCGACGCCGTCGGCTTCGTGCTGTACGAGCGCAGCCCGCGGCACGTGCCCGTCGCGCGTCTGGCCGAGTTGGCGCGGCGGCTGCCGCCGTTCGTCACGCCGGTGTGCCTGTTCGTCAACGCCAGCCCAGACCTGATAGCCGAAGCCGTCGCCGCGGTGCCCACGGCGCTGCTGCAGTTCCACGGCGACGAGGGCCGCGAGCAGTGCGAGCAGCCCGGCCGGCCCTACCTGCGCGCCGTCCGCATGGCGCCAGGCGTCGATTTGCTAGACTGCGCTTCTGGCTTCGCCAGCGCGGCCGGCCTGCTGCTCGATGCGTACGTCGAGGGCTATGGCGGCGGCGGAAAGGCTTTCGATTGGTCTCAAATTCCGTCAGGCGTCCCCCTTCCAGTCGTTTTGTCTGGTGGGTTGAGTCCTGCAAACGTGATCGATGGAGTGATGCGCGTCCGGCCCTGGGCCGTTGACGTGAGTTCCGGCGTGGAGCAGGCCAAGGGCATCAAGGATGCCGCCCTGATCCGCCGGTTCTGCGAGGCGGTGCGCGAGGCCGATGCCCGCATCGCCGACGCCATGACCTGAAGCAGCGGCGCGAGCCGCCTGCTTCGACGGCGCCCGAGCAAGAGGGCGCCGACACCTGAAAGCAGTCCATCATGTTCGAGTATTCCCAACCCGACCCGTCGGGCCACTTCGGCCCGTACGGCGGCACCTTCGTCGCGGAGACCCTGACGCACGCGATTGAGGAGCTCAAGGCCGCGTACGAGCACTACCGCCAGGATCCGGAGTTCCAGCGCGAGTTCCGCCACGAGCTCAAGCACTTCGTCGGCCGTCCCAGCCCGATCTACCACGCGGCGCGCACGAGCCGCGAGGTGGGCGGCGCGCAGATCTGGCTCAAGCGCGAGGACCTGAACCACACCGGCGCGCACAAGATCAACAACACCATCGGCCAGGCGCTGCTGGCGCGCCGCATGGGCAAGCCGCGCGTCATCGCGGAGACCGGCGCCGGCCAGCACGGCGTGGCCACGGCGACGATCTGCGCGCGCTACGGCCTCGAGTGCATCGTCTACATGGGCGCGGAGGACGTGAAGCGCCAGAGCCCCAACGTCTACCGCATGCACCTGCTCGGCGCCAAGGTGGTGCCGGTGGAGTCGGGCAGCCGCACGCTCAAGGACGCGCTCAACGAGGCGCTGCGCGACTGGGTGACCAACGTCGAGAACACGTTCTACGTGATCGGCACGGTCGCCGGCCCGCACCCGTATCCGACGATGGTGCGCGAGTTCCAGAGCGTCATTGGCGAGGAATGCCTGGAGCAGATGCCCGAGATGGCCGGCCGCCAGCCCGATGCCGTCGTCGCCTGCGTGGGCGGCGGCAGCAACGCGATGGGCATCTTCTACCCCTACATCCCGTACGAGAACACGCGCCTGATCGGCGTCGAGGCCGCGGGCCTGGGCCTGGATTCCGGCAAGCATTCGGCCTCGCTGACGCGCGGGTCGCCCGGGGTGCTGCACGGCAACCGCACCTACCTGCTGCAGGACGCCAACGGCCAGATCACCGAGACGCACTCGATCTCGGCCGGCCTCGACTACCCCGGCGTCGGCCCCGAGCACGCGTGGCTGAAGGACATCGGGCGTGCCGAGTACGTCGGCATCACCGACGACGAGGCGCTGGCGGCGTTCCATCGCCTGTGCCGCACCGAGGGCATCATCCCGGCGCTGGAATCCAGCCACGCGGTGGCCTACGGCCTGAAGCTGGCCGCGACGATGCGGCCCGACCAGCACGTGCTGGTGAACCTGTCCGGCCGCGGCGACAAGGACATCGGCACCGTGGCCGATCTGTCCGGCACCGAGTTCTACGACCGGCCGTCGATGGCGGGCCACGCCGTCAAGGGCGGCAAGGCGATCGGAGGTGCGCAATGAATCGCATCGACACCGTCTTCGCGAAGCTGAAGAACGAAGGCCGGACGGCCGTCGTGCCCTACATCTGCTGCGGCGACCCGTACGCCGACGCCACCGTCGACGTCATGCTGGCGCTGGCCCAGGGCGGCGCCGACGTGATCGAGCTGGGCGTGCCGTTCTCCGACCCGATGGCCGACGGCCCGGTCATCCAGAAGGCGTCCGAGCGGGCGCTGGCGCGCGGCATCGGCACGCCGCAGGTGCTGGAGGCCGTGCGCGCGTTCCGCGCGCGCGACGCCGCCACCCCGGTCGTGCTGATGGGCTACGCCAACCCGGTCGAGGCCTACGACCTGGCGCACGGGAAGGGCGGCTTCGTCCGTGCGGCGGCCGCGGCGGGCGTCGACGGCGTGCTGGTGGTCGACTATCCGCCGGAGGAGTCGGTCGACTTCTCGGCCGCGCTGAAGGCGGCCGGCCTGGCGCCGATCTTCCTGCTGGCGCCGACCTCGACCGAGCGGCGGATGAAGCAGGTGGCCGAGGTCGCCGCCGGCTACGTCTACTACGTGTCGCTCAAGGGCGTGACGGGCGCCGGCCACCTCGACACCGAGGCCGTGGCCCGGGCCGTCCCGCGGATCAAGGCGCACGTGAAGGTGCCCGTGGGCGTCGGCTTCGGCATCCGCGACGCGGCCTCGGCCAAGGCCGTGGCGCAGGTTTCGGACGCCGTGGTCATCGGCTCGGCGCTCGTCCAGTGCCTGGAGGCGCTGCCGCGCGACCAGGTGGCCGACGGGGCCCGCCGCTTCATCGCCGGGATCCGGTCGGCGGTGGACGAAGTCCGGAAGGCGTAAAATCGCTGTCCCGCTCCGGGTGACCGGCGCATGCAAGGAGTGATTGATGAGTTGGCTTGAGAAGCTGTTGCCCCCGAAGATCCAGCAGACGGATCCGAGCGAGCGGCGCACGATCCCCGAAGGCCTGTGGATCAAGTGCCCGTCCTGCGAAACGGTGCTCTACAAGACCGACCTCGAGCAGAACCTCAACGTCTGCCCGAAGTGCGACCACCACCTGCGCATCGGCGCCCGGGCGCGGCTCGACGCCTTCCTCGACCCGGAAGGCCGCTTCGAGATCGGCCAGGAAGTCCTTCCGGTCGACCCGCTCAAGTTCAAGGACAGCCGCAAGTACCCCGAGCGCCTGCAGGGCGCGCTGGAGGCCACCGGCGAGACCGACGCGCTGGTCGTGATGGGTGGCTCCGTCATGAGCGTGCCGGCGGTCGTCGCCTGCTTCGAGTTCGACTTCATGGGCGGCTCGATGGGTTCCGTGGTCGGCGAGCGCTTCGTGCGCGGCGTGCAGGCCGCGGTCGAGCAGCGCGTGCCCTTCGTCTGCTTCACCGCCACCGGCGGCGCGCGGATGCAGGAAGGCCTGTTCAGCCTGCTGCAGATGGCCAAGACCAACGGCGCGCTCACGCTGCTGGCCAAGGCGAAGCTGCCCTACATCAGCGTGCTGACCGACCCGACCATGGGCGGCGTCTCGGCCAGCTTCGCGTTCATCGGCGACGTCGTCATCGGCGAGCCCAAGGCGCTGGTCGGCTTCGCCGGCCCGCGCGTGATCGAGAACACCGTGCGCGAGAAGCTGCCCGAGGGCTTCCAGCGCTCGGAGTTCCTGCTGCAGAAGGGCGCGATCGACATGATCGTCGACCGCCGCAAGCTGCGTCCGACGATCGCGCGCATGCTCGCGCAACTGCAACGCCAGAGCGCCGACGCAGTGGCCTGAAGCCGCATTCCTGATCCCGTTCCAAAAGGGCGGCCGGGCTCCTCGCTCGTGCCGCCCTTGTCATTCCCGATCGATTCCATGACCCAGCCCACGACCCTCGCCGAATGGCTCGCCCACTGCGAACGCCTTCACCCGAAGACGATCGACATGACGCTTGCCCGCACGCAGGCGCTGATCGAGCGGCTGGGCCTGAAGTTCTCCGTGCCGGTGATCACCGTCGCGGGCACCAACGGCAAGGGCTCGACCTGCGCGATGCTCGAGGCGATCGGGCTGGCCGCCGGCTACAAGGTCGGCGCCTACATCAAGCCGCACCTGGTGCATTTCGAGGAGCGTTGCCGCGTCAACGGCCAGATGGTCAAGGCCGAGGAACTGATCCCGCACTTCGAGGCGGTCGAGGCCGCGCGCGGCGACGTCGCGCTCACGTACTTCGAGTTCACGACGCTGGTGATCATGCGCACGCTGGCCGCGGCGGCGGTCGACCTCGTCATCCTCGAGGTGGGCCTGGGCGGACGGCTCGACGCCGTCAACGCCGTGGATGCGGATGTCTCGGTCATCACCAGCATCGACATCGACCACGTCGAGTACCTCGGCCCCGACCGCGAGTCCATCGGGCGCGAGAAGGCGCACATCGCGCGCCCGGGGCGGCCGCTCATCGTCGGCGACCCGGTGCCGCCGCAGAGCATCATCGACCATGCGACCCGGGTCGGCGCGGACCTGTGGCTGATCGGACGCGACTTCAACTACGCCGGCGACCGCCAGCAATGGTCGTGGAGCGGCCGCGGCCGGCGCTGGAACGCGCTCGGCTACCCGTCGCTGCGCGGCGCCAACCAGCTGCTCAACGCGTCGGGCGCGCTGGCCGCGTTCGAGGCGCTGCGCGAGCGGCTGCCGATCACGGCGCAGGCGGTGCGGGTGGGCCTGGCGTCCATCGACCTGCCGGGCCGCTTCCAGATCGTGCCGGGGCAGCCGGCGCTGGTGCTGGACGTC
>DASQCX010000123.1:0-8353 GCA_035634455.1 Burkholderiaceae bacterium | reverse complement strand
ATGAACTCCTCCAGCGGAGGCAGCTCGGGCTGGGTCACGTAGATCGTCTTGCTGCTGGCCATCGGGCGACTTTCGTTCGGGTGCGCGCGGGAAGCCGCGCGTCCGTGTCCGAATGATCGCCGTGGGGCCGCCGGCGCCATCGTCGGAAATGCCGGGCAGACGGCGGCCAATTGGCCGCCACGCCCGCCAGCCGGACGCGCGAAGCGGCGATCTGGCGCGCAAGCCGCCCGCAGTTCCATCGATCGGCCAGGGGGGCGAGCGCGGATCATCGCCACACTGCCCAGCCAACCCGAGCCAGCCGCGCGCATGCCGACGATCACCACCCTCATTCCCGCCTACAAGAAGGAATACCTTGGCGAGACCCTGCTCGGGCTCGCGCGGCAGACCTTCCGGGACTTCCGGGTCATCGTCTCGGACGACAGCCCGGACGACGAGATCACGCGCCTGATCGAGTCCGGCCACTACGGCGAGCTGGGCCGCACGCTGGACCTGCAGGTGGTGCGCGGCCCGAAGAACGCGCGCCTGAACCACCAGTCGCTGATCGACCGCTGGGCCGGCAGCTCGCCGTTCGTGCACCTGCAGCTCGACGACGACGTCGTGTTCCCCGAGTTCTACCGCACCCACATGGCCGCGCACCGGACGGGCCGCTTCAGCGCGTCCGTCAGCCGGCGCTGGGTCACGCACGGCGACGCGCGTCCGGTCATGGGCATCAACCAGCCCGCGCCCGTCGCGAACAGCCCGCTGCTGTACGTGCCGGTCGACGCCGACATGCTGTTCCGGTCGATGGTGCCCACCTGCAACAACTGGATCGGCGAATTCACGCACATGGTCATGTCGGCCGAGGGCGCCCGCGCCTACCCGCAGCCGCCCGCGCACGACCTGTCGTACTACGGCTGGCTGGACGTCGGCTTCGTGCTGACGGCGGTGCAACGGGCGCCGCTGGTGATCGTGCGCGACCACCTCGGCATCTTCCGCCAGCACCCGTCGCAGACGACGCACCACATGAACACGGGCATCGGCCGCGTGTCGTCGCTGGCCTGGATCACGACGGCGCTGCTCGCGTGGCGCGAAGGCCGGATCGAGGCCGCCGATGTCGTCACCGCCATCAAGTGGAACGTCGGTCAATGCCTGGAGCGCTTCGGCGAGGCCGATGCGGTCATCAACGAGTCCTTCGACCTGATCCGGATCCACGGCGGCGACCTGGCCCGCCTGTACCAGGCCTGGCGCCCGTTCTGGCTGCGCCTGCTCGCCAGCCATCCGGCGACCGCGCCGTCGCCCGAGCCGGCGCTCGCCTGAGCCAGCCCATGACCAACGGCAACTTCTCGCTGGCCGACATCCTGGACGCGCTGGACGCGCTCGGCCTGGCCCACGCCGTGCACCAGCGCCGCGAACCGGGGTCGCTGCGCTTCTGCAGCACGTTCGCACAGGAGCCGCACGGCCTGTACTTCTGGGAAGGCGACGCCGCGCCGGCGTTCGCGCACGCCGACATCGCCGTGCTGGCCGCCCGGCCGCTGGACGCCGACATCGCCTGCCAGATCGTGGTGAGCCACCCGCAGCGGGCGTTCTACCTGCTGATGCAGCACTTCTTCGCCGCGCCCGCCGTCGCCGAGACGAGCGTCCATCCGACCGCCGTCGTCGCGCCCGGCGCGCGCATCGGCGCAGGCAGCGTCGTCGGCCCGTACTGCGTGATCGGCGACGCCGTGATAGGCGCCGGCTGCCGGCTGGATTCGCACGTCGTCGTCAAGGACGGCTGCGTCATCGGCGACCGCGTGACCATCGAGTCGCACTCCACCGTCGGCGCCACCGGCGTGGCATGGGTGTGGGATCCGGAGAGCGGCGAGCGCATCGTGCAGCCGCAGATCGGCGGCACGCGCATCGGCAACGACTGCTTCATCGGCACCGACGTCACCGTGGTGCGCGGCTCCGTCAACGAGGTGACCTCGCTGGGCGACGGCTGCGTCGTCGCGCACGGCACCAAGATCGGCCACGGCTGCGTCGTCGGCGCGGACGTGCATTTCGCGAACAACGTCTCGATCGCCGGCAACTGCCGCCTCGGCGACCGGACCTTCCTGAGCGCCGCCAGCGTGCTCAGGCCCCGCATCGTGCTCGCGCGCGGCGTGGTGGTGGGTGCTGGCGCCGTCGTCACCCGGGACGTGGACCTGGAAGGCGTCGTGGTGTCGGGCGTGCCTGCCCGGCTCATGGACGCCAAGGCCAGCCGATCGGGCGTTCCCAAGCTTTCGCACTGAAAGGACAACCCCATGCATGGCTCGTACGTTTCCCCGCAGGCCACCCTCGGCACCGACGTCAGGATCGGCCGCTTCTGCATCGTCGAGGAGGGCGTGGTGCTGGCCGACGGCGTCGTCCTCGAGGACTACGCCATGGTGCAGGCCGGCGCCCGCATCGGCGCGCGCACGAAGATCGGCACCTACACGAAGATCGGCCGCGACGTGCGCATCGGCGCGGACTGCAGCTTCACCTCGTTCTGCGAGATCCGCGACCGCTGCGACCTCGGCGACCGCGTGCTGATGGGCAGCCGCGGCACGCTGTCGGCCGGCACGGTGGTGGAGGACGAGGTCGTGATGAAGTACGCCTTCGTCGTCACCGACACGCCCAACCTGCAGAAGAACGACGAGAAGAGCGTCGGCCGGCTCAAGCGCGGCTCGCGCTTCGGCGCCAGCGTGGTCATCATGCCGTCGGTCACGATCGGCGAGAACGCCGAGGTCGGCGCCTGCTCGCAGGTGCGCAAGGACGTGCCCGACAACGAGGTGTGGTTCGGCACGCCCGCCAAGTACTACCGCGACGTCGACGGCACCGCTCCCGCGGCGGCCGCGCCGGTGCGCAAGCTCGCGCTGGCCCGCTGAGCGCCCCGCCGGACGCCGCGCGACGGCGCGCCGTCCGGCCCCCCTGACGAATCGCCCCGGGACCGCGACGCCATCGCCCGCGGCTCCGCCGACGCCGCCTTGCGCCTGCGAACACCTGGGAAGGTGTGCCGGAGGCCACGCGCCCCCTGATCCGCGCTCGATCCGCGCGTCGAGCTCCCCCGGCGCCCTGTAGGAATTTGTCTGACAACGGTCCTGGCGCAGGCCCGACTCAAGTCGCCGAAGTGGACTTATGTTCCCTCCCAGTTCGGCGTCTTAAAGTCCATTCCACGTTGACACCGTTCCTTCACCAGCAGACACGAGGAAGAGCAGCATGGAAACCAATCAAATCCTGGCCGAGATCCGCGAAGCCAACCTGTCGTACATGATGCTGGCGCAGAGCCTGATCCGTTCGGATCGCGAGCAGGCGCTGTTCCGCCTGGGCATCTCGGAGGAGACGGCCAACATGATCGCCTCGCTGACGCCGGCGCAGATGATGAAGATCGCCTCCGGCAACACGCTGCTGTGCCGCTTCCGCATGGACGACGACCTCGTCTGGAACCTGATCACCAGCCACGGCAAGACCGCCGCGAACGAGACCGTCTCGCGCCTGCACGCCTCCATCCTGATGGCCGGCCGCCACCAGGAAGCCGCGTAAGCCGCCGCGCTTCGCCACGTCAACCCGACAACAAACACCAGGCAGGAGAGATCACCATGAGCCGCGTCAAGAGCATCCTCACCGAAGCCCGCCAGATCGAGCGTGCCGTCACGCTGATCAAGCTGGGTGCGCGGCTGCAGGTCCTCGAGTCGGAAACCGACCTGTCCTACGAGCGCCTGCTGCGCCTGTACAAGGAAGTCTCGGGCCGCAGCCCGTCCAAGGGCCAGCTGCCCTTCTCGACGGACTGGTTCATGACCTGGCAGCCCAACATCCACGCCAGCCTGTTCCTCAACATCCACGAGTACCTGAACAAGGCTGCGGCGATGGAGGAGATCGACACGGTGATCAAGGCCTACCAGCTCTACATGGAGCAGACCGAGGCCCAGGGCCTGGAGCCGCTGCTGTCCGTCACCCGCGCCTGGCGCCTGGTGAAGTTCGTCGACAACGGGATGCTGACGCTGACCAAGTGCACCAAGTGCTCGGGCAACTTCGTCACCCATCCGCACGAGATGGCGCGCCATTTCGTCTGCGGCCTGTGCAACCCGCCGGCGCGCGCCGGCAAGGGCAAGGCGGCGGGCGCCCTGTCCCTGACCCACTGACATCCGGCCGCGTTGGCACCGCGGCGCGTGAAGTAGTACGCGATTCTTTACAGACCAAGGGGCCGGCAAGTGGAACAAGCCGCCCGATATCAGGTCTAGTAGTTATTGTTTTTTCTTGCTTGTCTCCTCCTAGCACATCCCCTGTGCTTTCCAAGGCGATCCCCAACCGGATCGCCTTTTTCTTTGACCGGCCGACGCAACTCGACCGTTGCGCAACAGGGTCGGCAAGACGGCCGGGAATCCGGCTCTTTTCCATCGGGCACCGCGGGGCCGGGGCCGGGACACTGGGCGCATGGCAACCTCCCCGCCCATCCGCCCTACTGTCGCGTTGCGCTGGCCGCTGAGCGCGCTGCTCGCGTGGGCGGCGGGCTGGGCGGCGATGCTGGGGCTGGCGCGCGCGGCCGGGCTGGCGCCGGCGCTGGCCGTCGCGGGCGGGCTGCTGGTCGGCGCGGCGCCGGCGCTGCTGGCCGCCACGTTCTGGCGCCGCGTGATCGTCGCGGCCGGGTTTCCCGTCTCGTTGCTGGCGGCCGGACTCGGCGGCGCGCTGCCCGGCTGGGCCTGGCTGCTGCCGCTGGCCGCGCTGGCGCTGGCCTACCCCGTCACCGCCTGGCGCGACGCGCCGATGTTCCCGACGCCGCGCGACGCGCTGGCCGGCCTGGACCGCCATGTCGCGCTGCCGCCGTCGGCCAGCGTGCTCGACGCCGGTTGCGGGCTCGGCCATGGCCTGCGCGCGCTGCGCGCCGTCTGGCCGCGGGCGCGGCTGGCGGGGGTCGAGTGGAGCTGGCCGCTGGCGCTGGGCGCGCGGCTGCGCTGCCCGTGGGCGCGCGTCGAGCGCGGCGACATGTGGCGCGGCTCCTGGGCCGGGCACGACCTGGTCTACCTGTTCCAGCGGCCGGAGAGCATGGCGCGCGCGCTGGCCAAGGCCGACGCCGAGATGCAGCGGGGCAGCTGGGTGGTCAGCCTCGAGTTCGAGGCCGCCGGACGCCCGCCCCATGCGCGGATGACGCTGCCCTCGGGGCGGCCCGTCTGGGTCTACCGGATCGGGGGCTGACGCCATGGCCGCGGCGTCCCGGATTCCCGACGCGACAACGTCTTCCGGCGGCGATCCGGCCCCGGATTCCGGCCATTTCTCGACCCAGCCGCCCTCAAGCCCGGCGCCGGTCGCGTCGATAAGGACGCATGGCCCCCACAGGCGGGGGGCCGCCCTGCAAAAAGAAGTGGAAGCGCACCCAAAATGTTCGTGATCGTCGGCTGGCTCGTCGCACTGGCTTGCATCTTCGGCGTGTTCATCGCGCACGGAGGCAACATCCATGTGATCCTGCACGCCCTGCCCTTCGAGATGATCACCATCCTCGGGGCGGCCGGCGGCGCGTTCCTGGCCAACAACCAGATGAAGGTCGTCAAGTCGGCGGCCCGGGGCGTCGGCGCCTGCTTCAAGGGCAGCAAGTTCAGCAAGGCGCGCTACATGGAGCTGCTGTCCCTGCTGTACGACATCCTGCAGAAGGCGCGCAAGGAAGGCCTGATGTCCATCGAGAAGGACGTCGAGGAGCCGCACAGCTCCGCGCTGTTCCAGAAGTACCCGATCGTCGGCAGCGACCACCACGTGGTGGAGTTCGTCACCGACTACCTGCGCATGATGGTCTCGGGCAACCTCAACGCGCACGAGATCGAGTCGCTGATGGACTCCGAGATCGAGACGCACCACAACGAGGAGCACGCCGCCGTGGCCGCCATCGCGCGGCTGGCCGGCGGCCTGCCGGCGTTCGGCATCGTCGCGGCCGTGCTGGGCGTGGTCAACACCATGGGCTCGGTCGGCCAGCCGCCGGCGGTGCTGGGCGCCATGATCGGCTCGGCGCTGGTCGGCACCTTCCTGGGCATCCTGCTGGCCTACGGCTTCGTCGAGCCGCTGGGCGGCCTGCTGGAGCAGAAGGTCGAGGACGCCGGCAAGGAGCTGCAGTGCATCAAGACCACGCTGCTGGCCTCGATGCAGGGCTACGCGCCGCAGGTGGCCATCGAGTTCGGCCGCAAGGTGCTGTACTCGCTCGACCGCCCCACCTTCATCGAGCTGGAAAGCCACGTGAAGGGCAAGAAGTGAAGCTCGGAAAGTAAGCCATGGCAGGCGACTCGAAGAAGCTCCAGCCGATCATCATCAAGCGCATCAAGAAGAGCGGCCACGCCGCTCACGGCGGCGCCTGGAAGATCGCCTACGCCGACTTCGTGACGGCGATGATGGCGTTCTTCCTGCTGATGTGGCTGCTGGGCTCGACCACCGACGGCGACAAGAAGGGCATCGCCGACTACTTCCAGTCGCCGCTGAAGATCGCGCTGGCCGGCGGCTCCGGCTCGGGCGACTCCAACTCCGTCCTCAAGGGCGGCGGCGAGAGCCTGACGTCGACCGTCGGCCAGATCAAGAAGGGCGAGGTCGAGGCCACGCGCGACACGATCAACCTGCACAAGCTCAAGCAGGAGCAGATCCGCGCCGAGGTCTCGCGCCTGGAGGGCCTGAAGCAGGAGATCCAGCAGAAGCTCCAGGCGAGCGAGAAGCTCAAGGACCTCAGCTCCCAGATCCGCCTGGACATGACGCGCGACGGCCTGCGCATCCAGATCGTCGACGACCAGAACCGGCCGATGTTCCCCTCCGGTTCGGCCCAGATCGCGCCCTACATGAAGGACCTGCTGCACGAGATCGGCGCCGTCCTGACCGAGGTGCCCAACCGCCTCACGCTGGAGGGCCACACCGACGCCCAGCCCTTCCCCGGCGGCGACCGCGGCTACAGCAACTGGGAGCTGTCGGCCGACCGCGCCAACGCCTCGCGGCGCGAGCTGATCGCCGGCGGCCTGGCCGACGACCGCGTCCTGCGGGTGCAGGGCCTGGCCTCCAGCCAGCCCTTCGACGCGAAGGACCCGCTGGCGCCCGCCAACCGCCGCATCAGCATCATCGTGATGAACCGCGAGGCCGAGGACCGCATGTTCCGCACCGATCCCGAGCAGGCCGGCGCCGACGCGGCCGATTCTTCCGCCCCGAGTGCGACCAATTCCACGGCCGCGGCCTCAAGCGCGGCCCCCCGCTGACCGATACCACTTCAGAACTTCGCCCGCCTGAGGACTCCATGAGCAATCCAACCGACCTTAAATTCCTTGTCGTCGACGACTTCTCCACCATGCGCCGCATCGTCCGCGGGCTCCTCAAGGAGATGGGCTGCAACAACTGCGAGGAAGCCGAAGACGGCCAGGTCGCGCTGAACATGCTCAAGGCCGCGAAGTTCGACTTCGTCGTCTCGGACATCAACATGCCCAACATGAACGGCTTCGACCTGCTCAAGGCGATCAAGGCCGACGACACCCTCAAGCACCTGCCGGTGCTGATGGTGACGGCCGAGGCGCGCAAGGAGGACATCGTCCTGGCCGCGCAGTCGGGCGCCGCGGGCTACATCGTCAAGCCGTTCACCAAGGCGACGCTGGAGGAAAAGGTCCAGAAGATCATGCAGAAGCTGGCGGCCACGGCCTGAAGCGCGAGGAACCCATCATGAAAATGGAAGACATCGCCTCGTTCAAGCCGTCGGATTCGCTGGCCGTCTCGCCGGAAGTGTTCCAGCAGCTCGGCACGATCACCCGCCTGCTGCACGACACCATGCAGCAGCTGGGCGTGATGCCCAAGCTGCAGATCGCCACCGACGGCCTGCCCGACGCCCGCAGCCGCCTGAGCTACATCGCCACCAAGACGGCCGCCGCGGCGGAGAAGGTGCTGAACTCGGTGGACCATGCCAAGGCGGAACACAAGTCCATCTCGGAAGCGACGCGCGCGATCGGCGCGCAGATCGTCGCCGACCCGGTCAAGGCCGTCGCCTCGGGCGCGGTCATGAACTTCGTCAACGAGGTCGAATCGTCGACCAGCCGCATCGACGGCCATCTCACCGACATCATGATGGCCCAGGACTTCCACGACCTGACCGGCCAGGTGGTCGCCAAGGTCGTGACGCTGGCCAACGACCTGGAGGACAGCCTCGTCAAGCTGCTGATCAGCGTGGTGCCGGAAGGCGTGCGCGAGCAGGTCGACCCGAACGTGCTGAACGGCCCGGTGGTCAATCCGGAAGGCCGCACCGACGTCGTGTCCAACCAGGGCGAGGTCGACGACCTCCTCGCGAGCCTCGGCTTCTGAAGCTTCGCTTCCCCCACGAAGACGCCCGCTGCCCGCGGGCGTCTTCTATTCGCTGCCCACCAGCCCGTTGCGGATCGCG
>DASQCX010000122.1:0-5616 GCA_035634455.1 Burkholderiaceae bacterium | reverse complement strand
CGACGCTGCTGCGCCTGATCGCGGGGCTGGAGACGCTCAGCGCCGGCAGCATCCACCTGGACGGGCGCGACATCACGCGCCTGCCGTCCGCCCAGCGCGACCTGGCGATGGTGTTCCAGAGCTACGCGCTGTACCCGCACATGAGCGTGGCCGACAACATGAGCTTCGCGCTGCGGCTCGCGAAGGCCGACCCCGCGGTGATCCGCAAGAAGGTCGATCGCGCGGCCGAGATCCTCAACCTCGGCCAGTACCTGCACCGCCTGCCGCGCGAGCTCTCGGGCGGCCAGCGCCAGCGCGTGGCGATCGGACGCGCGATCGTGCGCGAGCCCAAGGTGTTCCTGTTCGACGAGCCGCTGTCCAACCTCGACGCCGCGCTGCGCGGCCAGACGCGCGTGGAGATCGCCAAGCTGCATCGCGAGCTGGGCGCCACCACGATCTACGTGACGCACGACCAGGTCGAGGCGATGACGCTGGCCGACAAGGTGGTCGTGCTGCGCGACGGCGCGATCGAGCAGGAGGGCTCGCCGCTGGCGCTCTACGACCGGCCGGCCAATCGCTTCGTCGCGCAGTTCATTGGCACGCCGCAGATGAACGTCGTCGACCGCGGCGAGCTGCCGGTGGGCGCGGGCGGCGTGGCCGGCGCGGCCTTCGTCGGCATCCGGCCGGAAGACCTGCAGCTCAAGCCGGCCGGCCAGGGCCAGATCGCGGCGCAGGTCGAGCTGGTGGAGGCGCTCGGCGCCGAGACGCTGGTCTACCTGCACACGCCGCGCGGCGCGCAGGTCGTGCTGCGCCAGAACGAGCGCACGACGCTGGCGGCCGGCGACGCCGTGGGCGTCGACGTCGCGCTCGATCACCTGCACTGGTTCGACCAGGACGGCAGGCTGATCGCCGCCGCCCATTGATCCGAGAGTCCGCACCATGACCTTCCCGTCCAACGGACGCCTGCGCCTGCTGCACCTGGGCCTCGGCTCGTTCCACCGCGCCCACCAGGCGGTCTACATGCATCGCCTACTGCAGGCCGGCGATGCGCGCTGGCAGCTCGCCGGCGCCAATCTGCGGCCCGACATGGCCGACACCCTCGCCGCGCTGCAGCGCCAGGGCGGCGCGTACACGCTGGAGACGGTGTCGCCGCAAGGCGCGCGCCGGCTCGAGAGGATCACCGCCATCACCGAGGTCGTGCCGTTCGAGCCGACGCTGGCGCGCGTGCTGGCGCTCGGCGCCGATCCGGCCACGCGCATCGTCTCGTTCACGGTCACCGAAGCCGGCTATGCGCTCGACCACGAGGGCCGGCTCGACTTCGGCCACGAGGACGTCGCCAACGATCTGGCGGGCCGGCCGCCGCGCTCGATCTACGGCGCGGTCGCCGCCCTCCTGCGGCGGCGTCGCGCCCTGGACGCCGGTCCGGTGACGCTGCTCAACTGCGACAACCTGCGCCACAACGGCGACCGCTTCCGCGCCAACCTGCGCGCCTTCATCGGGCTCGCGGACGACGCGGAGTTTCTGGCCTGGGTCGACGCGAACACCACCTGCCCCAACGCGATGGTCGACCGCATCACGCCGCGCCCGACGCCCGAGGCGATGGCGCGCATCCGCGAGCTCGCGGGCTGGGACGACCAGGCGCCGCTGATGGCCGAGTCCTTCATCCAGTGGGTGATCGAGGACCGCTTCGCCAACGGCCGGCCGGCGTGGGAGACGGTCGGCGTGGAGATGACGGACGACGTGCAGCCCTACGAGGAGGCCAAGATCCGCATCCTCAACGCCAGCCACAGCGCGATCGCGTGGGCCGGAACGCTCCGCGGCCTGAGCTACATCCACGAGGGCGTGCGCGACCCGGCGATCCGCGGGATCGCCGCCGACTATGTCACCGACGACGTCATCCCGTGCCTGGCGCGCGCCGGCGCGCCCAGCCCGGTCGACCTGCCGGCGTATCGCGACGTCGTGCTGGACCGCTTCTCCAACGAGGCGATCGCCGACACCAACCAGCGCGTCGCCGCCGACGGCTTCGCCAAGATCCCCGGCTTCATCCTGCCGACGCTGCGCGAGCGGCTGGCGCGCGGCGAGAGCATCGCCGCCGCGGCGCGGCTGCCGGCGCTGTTCCTGACCTTCCTGCAGCGCTGGCATCGCGGGCGGCTGCCGTTCGCGTACCAGGACCAGGCCATGCTGCCCGAGCGCGCGCATGCCCTGTGCGAGGCCGCCGATCCGCTGGCCGCGTTCGTCGCCGAGGCCTCGCTGTGGAACGAGCTGGCGGGCAGCGCCGCGCTGAAGGACGCCATCGCCGCGGCGCGCATGGATCTCCATGAGCTGCTCGGCGACGCCGCGATGAGCTAATCTCGGACCAGACGGTTCCAAACGCGCCCGCCATGCACACGACCCCCCGCGTCCGCACCCCCGAGATCGAGCGCGACCACCTGCGCGACCCCGTCCTCGGCTACGACCCGCCCGAAGGCTGCGGCTTCCTGCGCTGCCTGGCGCACGGCATCCCGTCGCCGCTGGTGCGCTGGCACCATCATGACGAGTACGAGCTGCACCTGATCATGGAGACCTCGGGCAAGGTCTTCGTCGGCGACTACATCGGCCACTTCCAGCCCGGGCAGCTGGTCCTGACCGGCCCGCGACTGCCGCACAACTGGATCTCCAGCGACGCGCCGCCCGGCGGCGTCGCCCTGCGCGATCGCGTGATCCAGTTCGCGCACGAGCCGATCGAGCAGGCCTGCGAGCTGTTCCCCGAGTTCAAGGAGATCCTGCCGCTGCTGGAGCAGGCTCGCTACGGCATCGAGTTCTTCGGCGTCTCCGAGATGGCACAGCGGCACTTCGAGCGCGTCGCCGGCAGCCGCGGGCTGGCGCGCATCGCCGGCTTCTGCGAATTCATGGGCATGCTGGCGCACTGCAAGGACTATCGCCTGCTGTCCAGCGTGCAGCTGCAATGCGCGGAGGACGACGAGTCGATGGCGCAGGTCAACGCGGTGGTCAGCTACATCAGCGAGCACTGCAGCGAGCCGCTCGCGATGGCGGACGTCTGCGCGCGCTTTCGCATGCCCGAGAGCCGCTTCTCGCGCTTCTTCCGCCGCGCCACGGGCAACACGTTCACCGACTTCGTCAACCGCATGCGCATCAGCAAGGCCTGCCAGCTCCTGATGGACACCGACCGCTACGTCACGACGATCTGCTACGAGGTCGGCTTCAACAACGTGGCCAACTTCAACCGCCGCTTCCTGGAGATCAAGGGCATGACGCCCACCGATTTCCGGCGCCAGGCGGCATCACGGTTCGGCATCGAGACACACTGAATCTCAGACTGATGCGGCCGGGTGCGACAGCCACCAGGCCGCGCTCAGCACGACGCCGAAGGTGACCACGAGCACCAGCATGCCGGTGGCGACGCGGCCCCACGAGCAGTCGTTGTGCGTCTGGCTCTGCTCGAGTCCGGGGACGTCGTGCCGGCCGAACAGGCGCTTGCCGAGGAAATCGGCCGCTGCGGCGGCGGGGAAGATCAGCAGGAACAGCGCGAGCCACTGGCCGAACCCGTTGGGCTGGAGCGGCGACCACTCCAGGTGCGTGAATGCGCACAGCAGCAACGACAGACCTGTGTAGACGGCAAGCAACCGGACGATGGCGTTCATGCGTGCGAACTCCATTCAAGACCCAACGTCTCCAGAATAGGCAATTTCCGTGCGCTGCACATGAAGGAAAACCTTCGAGATGCGTGGAAATGTTGCCGCCCAGGGTTCCGATTGCGAGATTTTTCACGCGCCCGCGGGGAATCCCTTAGGCGCGTGGCCGCCGCTCAGGCCGCGGCCATCGAGTCCGTCGTCACGACTTCCGCGCGCAGCGAGTGCGGGTAGGCGGCCGTGACATTCACGTCTATCAGCTGCCCGACCAGGCGCGCGCCGTTCGGGCCGGCCGGGAAGTTGACGATGCGGTTGCACTCGGTGCGGCCCATCAGGTCGTCGGCGCTCTTGCGGCTGGGGCCCTCGACGAGGATCCGGTGCGTCTGCCCGACCATCGCCTGGCTGAAGCGCAGCACGTTGGCCTCGAGAACGGCTTGCAGGTGCTGCAGGCGCTTGAGCTTGACGCCGGAGGCCGTCGGGTCGAGCAGGTTGGCCGCCGGCGTGCCGGGGCGCGGGCTGTAGATGAACGAGAACGAGGCGTCGAAGCCCACGTCGTCGACCAGCTTCATCAGCTTGTCGAAGTCCTCGTCCTCCTCGCCGGGGAAGCCGACGATGAAGTCGGTGGACAGGCGGATGTCGGGGCGCACCGCGCGCAGCTTGCGGATGGTGCTCTTGTACTCGAGCGCCGTGTAGCCGCGCTTCATCGCCGCGAGGATGCGGTCCGAGCCGTGCTGCACGGGCAGGTGCAGGTGGTTCACGAGCTTGGGCACGCGGCCGTAGGCGTCGATCAGGCGCTGGCCGAATTCCTTCGGGTGGCTGGTGGTGAAGCGGATGCGCTCGATGCTGGGGAACTCGGCGATGGTCTCGAGCAGCAGCGCGAAGTCGGCGATCTCGTCGGTGTCGCCCATCTTGCCGCGGTAGGCGTTGACGTTCTGGCCCAGCAGCGTCACTTCCTTCAGGCCCTGGTCGGCGAGGCCGGCGACTTCGGTCAGCACGTCGTCGAACGGCCGCGAGACTTCCTCGCCGCGCGTGTACGGCACGACGCAGTAGCTGCAGTACTTGGAGCAGCCCTCCATGACCGAGACGAAGGCGCTCGCGCCCTCGACGCGCGCCGGCGGCAGGTGGTCGAACTTCTCGATCTCGGGGAAGCTGATGTCGACCTGCGACTTCGAGAACGCGCGGCGGTCCGCGATCATCTTGGGCAGCCGGTGCAGCGTCTGCGGACCGAACACGAGGTCGACGTAGGGCGCGCGCTCGACGATGGCCGCGCCTTCCTGGCTGGCCACGCAGCCGCCCACGCCGATCAGCACGCCCTTGGCCTTCAGGTGCTTGATGCGGCCGAGGTCGGAGAACATCTTCTCGGCGGCCTTCTCGCGCACCGAGCAGCTGTTGTAGAGGACGAGGTCGGCCTGCTCGACGTCGTCCGTCTTCTCGTAGCCGTCGGCGGCCTGCAGGACGTCGGCCATCTTGTCCGAGTCGTACTCGTTCATCTGGCAGCCGAACGTGCGGATGAAGACCTTCTTGGTCATGGAACTCTCCTGCGCTCAGAACGCGCGCGGGCCTCGTCGCGAGGCCGTTGAAATCGAGGGGGATGCCGGGTCGGGCGTGCCGTCGCGGCACGCGCCGGACTCAGGGCTTGGTCCAGGTCTGCGCGAACGGGCTGAAGGTCCACGCCGCGGCCTCGGCCGCCGTCTCGGGCCAGGGCTTGTTCGCGGCCTCGGCCGCCGTGAGGATCCACACCTCGAAGACCTGGCCGGCCGGATCGGTCGTGTAGTCGACGACGGCCTGCGAGCCGACCAGCTGGCCGGACAGCACGAGCAGGTTGTCGACGCCGTGGATGCGGGCGCCCGCGGCCAGCGTCGCGGCGTTGCCGTTGAGCTGGATGGCCGGCGGCGCGCCGAACGCGATCTTGCCGCGCAGCGCGGTCTGCGGGAAGTTGCGTTGCATCGCCTGCGCGGACGCCGGCGCCAGCGCGCAGAGCGTGGCCGCGAGGGCCGCGGCGAGGGAG
>DASQCX010000121.1:0-4674 GCA_035634455.1 Burkholderiaceae bacterium | reverse complement strand
CTTGTCCCTCGGGCACGTCCAGCCTGGCCGAGACGCCGTGGCCGAACACCACCGTGTCGCCGTCGCCGTCGACGTGCGCGCCCACCACGTGCAGGTAGGAGCGCGCGTTGTACATCGTCTCGTTGGCGGGCATGCCCGGCGTCGGCTTGACGTAGCGCAGGTAGAAGAAGGACTTGTCGTCGGGGCGCCAGGCCACGACGCTGTCGGACGTGCGGTCGATCGCCTCGGGCAGCACGGCGCCGGTCTCGACGTCCATGACGTGCAGCACGCTCTTCTCGGAGCCGCCGGCCGAGATGCCGTAGGCCAGGCGCTTGCCGTCCCACGACGGCGTGAAGAAGTCGAGCGCGTAGTGCGTGCTCGTGCCCTTGCCGAGGGCGCCCGGGTCCACCAGCAGGTGCTCCGCGCCCTGGACGCCGTCGCGCCAGTACAGCTTGGGCAGCGACGCGCCCGGCTCGGTCACCTGGTAGAACAGGCGCTTGCCGCGGCGCACGAAGGCGCCGCGCTGCAGGTCGGCGTTGAACAGGGCGTGCACGCGCTGCAGCAGCGCCGGGCGGCCGGGCAGGGCGTCGAGCTGGCTGCGCGTGTAGTCGGCCTGGCCCTTCATCCACGCCTTGACCTCGGGGTTGCCGAGATCCTCCATGTAGCGGTAGCCGTCGACGACGGGCGTGCCGAAGTAGGTGTCGGTGACCGGGCGCACCGGCGCGACCGGCTGGCCGGGCGCCGCCGCGAAGGCGGAGGCGGCGAGGCCGGAAGCGAGGGCGAGGCCGGCGAGCAGGGGGCGCGGCGTAGCGGGATGTCGCATGGGAGGACCTTGGCTGAAGCGATGGCGGGCGAGTTTACGCGCGCCGCGCGGCGTCCCCGGACGTCGCGTCCGCGCGCATCGCGTGCGCGTCGCCGCCCGCGGCCCGGCACGCGCCGCCGGAAGGGCGAAAATGCGGGAAACGGCGCGCGCCGCCGATCCGCCCACGAAGGTATCTTCCCCGCATGACCGACTTCAGCTTCTTCTGGCACGACTACGAAACCTTCGGCCGCGTGCCCCGGCGCGACCGGCCGGCGCAGTTCGCCGGCATCCGCACCGACGCGGACCTGAACGAGATCGGCCAGCCGGTGATGCGCTACTGCAAGCCGTCGCCCGATTCGCTGCCCGACCCGGAGTCCTGCCTGCTCACCGGCATCGTGCCGCAGACCTGCCTCGAGCAGGGCCTGCCCGAGCACGCGTTCGCGGCCGAGATCGAGGCGTCGCTGGGCCTGCCCGGCACCGTGGGCGTCGGCTACAACACCATCCGCTTCGACGACGAGGTCACGCGCCACCTGTTCTGGCGCAACCTGATCGACCCGTACGCCCGCGAGTGGCAGAACGAATGCGGCCGCTGGGACCTGCTCGACGTCGTGCGCGCCACGTGGGCGCTGCGCCCCGAGGGAATCGAGTGGCCGAAGCACGAGGACGGCCGACCGTCGTTCAAGCTGGAGCACCTCACGCAGGCCAACGGCATCGCCCACGAGGCGGCGCACGACGCGTTGTCCGACGTGCGCGCCACCATCGCGCTGGCGCGCCTGATCAAGACGAAGCAGCCGCGGCTGTGGGACTTCTGTCTCAGGCTGCGCCGCAAGGAGGCCGTGTGGGCCGAGATCGGCGCCAACCGGCCGTTCCTGCACATCTCGGGCATGTTCGGGGTGGAGAACGGCTGCATGGCCATCGTGTACCCGCTGGCCCAGCATCCCACCAACAAGAACGAGCTGCTGGTGTGGGACCTGACGCACGACCCGCGGGAGCTCGCCGGCCTCGACTCCGAGACGCTGCGCCTGCGCATGTTCACGCGCGCGGCCGAGCTGCCGGAGGGCGTCGCGCGGCTGCCGATCAAGAGCATCCACGCCAACAAGTCGCCCATCGTGGTCGGCAACCTCAAGACGCTCACGCCCGCGACGGCCGAGCGCTTCGCCATCGACGTCGAGCGCGCACTGGCGCACGCGCAGGCCGCGCCCGACATCGCGGCGCTGATGCAGGGCGCGTGGCGCGAGGTCTACGCCAGGCCGGCGCCGACGTCGCCGGTCGATGTCGACGAGGACCTGTACGGCGGCTTCATCGGCAACGACGACCGCCGCAAGCTCGAGCGCCTGCGCCGCCAGACGGGCGAGCAACTCGCCGGCCAGCGCGTCGCCTTCGACGACCCGCGACTGGAGGAGCTGCTGTTCCGCTACCGCGCGCGCAACTTCGCCGACACGCTTGGTGCGCAGGAAAACGAGCGCTGGCTCGACCACTGCAGCGCGCGCCTGCACGAGGGCGCGGGCGGCGGGCTGACGCTGTCCGCATTCTTCGAGCGCATCGACCAGCTCAACGAGGAGGCTGACGAGCGCGGCCAGGAGATCCTGGGCGCGCTGTACGACTACGCCGAGCAGATCGCGCCGCCGCTGCGGGAGGGCGCGTGAGCGCGGCGCCGGCGGGCGAGGCCTCGCGCACGGGCGCGGGCGCCGGCGAGCCCGCGGGCGAGGGCGTTCGCGTCGCGGTCGTCGGCGCTGGCGCCGTCGGCTGCTACTACGGCGGCATGCTCGCCCGCGCCGGCGTGCCCGTGACGCTGATCGGCCGGCCGGTGCACGTCGCTGCGATCCGGCGCGACGGCCTGCGGCTGACGACGGCCACCTTCGACGAGCACGTCCGCCTGGCCGCCGCCACCGAGCCGTCCGCCGTGGCCGGCGCGGCGCTGGTGCTGGTGTGCGTCAAGTCGCCCGACACCGAGTCCACCGGCCTCGAGATCGCGCCGCACCTGGCGCCGGGCGCGCGCGTGCTGAGCCTGCAGAACGGCGTCGACAACGCGCCGCGCCTGCAGGCCGTGCTCGACAGGCCGGTCGCGCCCGCGGTGGTCTACGTCGCCACCGAGATGGGCGGCCCGGGCCACGTGCGCCACATGGGGCGTGGCGAACTGGTGATTCCGTCGGACATCGGCGCCGCGGGGCCGACATCGGCCGACGTCGTCGCGCTGTTCGCGCGCGCCGGGGTGCCGGTCGAGCGGTCGGACAACGTCCTCGGCGCGCTGTGGGGCAAGCTGCTGCTGAACTGCGGTTACAACGCCATCTCCGCGATCACCGACACGCCCTACGGCCGCATGGTGACGCTGCCGGGCGTCGCGCGCACCGTGCACGACGCCGTCGCCGAATGCCTGGCCGTGGCCGCGGCGCTCGGCGTGACCATCCCGGGCGACGTCTGGGCGGCGGTCGACCGCATCGCCGCCAGCATGCCGGGCCAGGTGTCGTCCACCTGCCAGGACCTGCGCCGCGGCAAGCCCACCGAGATCGACCATCTCAACGGCTACATCGTGCGCCAGGGCGACCGGCTGGGCATCCCGGTGCCGCTGAACCGGGCCCTGCACGCGCTGGTGAAGGCGCTGGAGGCGCGCGCGGCCTGAGCCGTGTCGCGTGCCCGGCGGCCGGCGGCCGGCGAACTCAGGAGGGCTGGCCCCGGCCCTTGTCCACCAGGCGCCGGACCAGCGGAACGATCTCGCGAAACGCGTTCTCCTTCTCGATGATGGCGAACACGCCGGAGTCGCGGGCCCGCTCGCGCAGCTCGTCGGTGATCAGCCCGGTGCTGATGGCGATGGGCAGGGCGGGTGCCAGCGCGGCGGCCTCGCGCGCCACGTCGAGCCCCGACCGGCCGGGCATGTTGTAGTCGGTGATGAAGGCGTCCACGCCCGCAGGCGCCGCCTGGATGGACGCCAGCGCGGCCGGGGCCTCGGTGAAGCCGCTGCAACGGTAGCCGGCCCGCTCGAGGATCCGGACCATGACCAGCATGACCGTCTCGTCGTCGTCGAGGTAGACGACGTGCTCGCCGTGCGCCTCCGCCGGCGTCGCCCGCTCGCGGCTCGCCGGCAGGGCCTGCGGCTCGGGAATCGCCGGCAGGAAGACGTGGAAGGTGCTGCCCTCGCCCAGCAGCGTCTCCACGGTGATGCAGCCGTGGTGGGCCGCCACGATCCCGTGGACCACGGACAATCCCAGGCCGGTCCCCTGGCCGGTCGACTTGGTCGTGAAGAAGGGCTCGAAGACCCGCTCGAGCGTTCGTGCGTCCATCCCGGAGCCGGTGTCCTTCACCCACAGATGCGCGTAGGCGCCCGCGGCCACGCCGCGCGTCTGCGCCTCCGCGGCCTCGATGGCGACGCCATCCAGGCCCACGACGATCCGGCCGGCCGCGTCTTGCAGCGCGTGCCACGCGTTCGTGCACAGGTTCATCAACACCTGCTGGAGCTGGGTCGCGTCGGCCTGGACGTGCAAGGGCGCCGCGGCCAGCTCCAGCCGCAGCTCCGCGCCCGCGGGCAG
Source organism: Burkholderiaceae bacterium (assembly GCA_035634455.1). GTDB lineage: Bacteria > Pseudomonadota > Gammaproteobacteria > Burkholderiales > Burkholderiaceae_C > Scleromatobacter. The sequence continues at coordinate 369 of DASQCX010000121.1, read as the reverse complement.
CGTCGCCCGAAGCAGGCGGAAGGTTTCCTCCACGATGGGCTTGAGCGCGACGTTCTCCAGCTGCTGCGGCCGGCGCCGGCTGAAGGTCAGGATCTGCCGCACCAGGTCGCGCGCGCGCAGGCTGGCCTGCTGGATCTCGCCGAGGGCGGCCTGTGCCGGATGGCGGGGTTCCAGCTCGGTCATGGCGAGCTCGATGTTGCCCAGGATGGCGCCGAGGATGTTGTTGAAGTCGTGCGCGATGCCTCCCGCCAGCGTGCCGAGCGACTCCATCTTCTGGGCCTGGTGGAGCTGCGCCTCGAAGCTCCTGAGTTCGGCCTCGGCTTCGCGATGCGCTGCGCGCCTCGCGGCCTGGGCCAGCTCGCGCTCGAG
>DASQCX010000120.1:0-5453 GCA_035634455.1 Burkholderiaceae bacterium | reverse complement strand
CGCCCTCGAGACGGCGATGCACGTGTTCTGGGAACGCGGCTACGAGGCCGCGTCGATCTCCGACCTCACGTCCGCGATGGGCATCACCCCGCCCAGCCTCTACACCGCCTTCGGCGACAAGGAACAGCTGTTCCTGGAGGCCATCGAGCGCTACGCGCTGGGATACGGCAGCGCCGGCGCGCGCGCGCTGCAGGAAGAACCCAGCGCCCGCGCCGCGATCGAGCGCTGGCTGCTGGAAGCCGCCAACGAACTCACCCAGCCCTGCCACCCGAGGGGTTGCATGGTCGTGATGGCCGCCACCAACTGCTCGGCCGCCGCCGAGCGCGTGCAGGGCGCGCTGCTGCTGCGCCGCACCGAGGCCATCGCCAACGTCGGCCGCCGCATCCAGGGCGGCATCGACGGCGGCGAGCTGCCGCCCGACACCGACGCCCAGGACCTGGCCAACTTCTACGCCACCATCTACCAGGGCATGTCGATGCAGGCCAAGGACGGGGCGACGCACGAGAGCCTGATGGCGACGGTGCGGACGGCGATGAGGTCGTGGCCGCGGGGTTGAGCGCCTGAACGCCTGCCCGGCGACCGTTGTCAGTCGCGCCTCTGCAGCGCCAGGGGATCGCGCCTCGAATGGAAGCAGGCGATGACGTGGACACCGTCGGGCATCGGCCGGAAATGGAGCGCGTACGGAAACCTGCGGAGACGGGCGCGACGGACGTCACGCAGCACCGTCGGGAAATGTGCCGGCCCCTCGGCAAGACGTTCGACTGCCCGTTCGACTTCACGCCGAAACGCCGCGCCGAGGCCTTTCGCCCTGCTTTCGTACCAATCCTGCGCCTCGGTCACTTCCACCCGCGCCGCGGGCATGAAGAAGACCGCCCGGGTCATGGACAGCGCTTTGCCAGCTCGGCCTTCAGATCGTCCCAAGCAACAGCGTGCGGCCGATCCGCCTCGAACGAATCGAGGCGCCTCGTGAGTTCCGCGGATTGCGCCGCGGTCAGGGGCAGATCGGCTTCGTCCAGGCTGTCCCACAGTTCGCCGATGAGCACGACGCGGTCTTGCGGGCTCATGCCGGCGATGTCATCGGAGGTGATTCGGCTCATGGCGGCCATCCTCGCACCGTTCAGCGCATTCGTTTCAATCATGGGTTTCGAAAGTAGTCGACACCCCGCTGTTGTAGCGCGTCACGATGAAGGCCCCGCCCGCGCAAAGCGGACATTACCAAAGGAAAAGCCCGCCGAGGCGGGCTTTTGACTTCCGGACAACGCGACGGATCGCGAAGACGGGGTGCAGCTACCGGGTGACGGGTTCCCGAGGTTCCGCCCAATGTGCGGCCGGTTCTGTACCTGCGATGGACGCATTATGGGCCGGCTTCGTGACAGTTCCGTGTAGGAGAACGCCGCGGTCGACTCGACCGCACGCCGGAAGAAAGCCTCACGCGATCGTGAGCGAACTGGCCCTGCCGCGCCGGGCCGCGGCCGCTATCGTCCTTCGAACGGCGAGCCTGCGACCCTGCAGGCCGCCAACCCTCGAAAGGACGCCCATTGCTCGCCGACCAGCTCTCGCTCGCGCTCGCCACCGAACCCGTCGCCGACGCGGCCATCACCGTCGGACTGCTGTTCGGCGGCCGCTCCGCGGAGCACGAGGTCTCGCTGCGCTCCGCCGCGACGATCCATGCCGCGCTGCGCGGCGCAGGCTATCGCGTCGTGCCGATCGGCATCGACCGCGCCGGCGTCTGGCGCCACATGCCACTCCACCGCTCGCCGTTTCCCGCGACGGTGGACGAGCACGCCCCGGCCATCACGCTCGCGCCGGGCGGCGGCGGGCAACTGATGGCCTGCGCATCGACGGATGCCGCGCACGCCCTACCACGCATAGCCATCGCCTTTCCCGCATTGCACGGCCCGTTCGGCGAAGACGGCACCCTCCAGGGATTCCTCGAGACCTGCGGCGTGCCCTACGTCGGCGCCGACGTCCTGGGCGGCGCGCTCACGATGGACAAGGAGTTCACCAAGCGGCTGCTGCTGCAGGCCGGGCTGCCCGTCGTCCCGTATCGCCTGCATCGCCGCGGCGAACCCCTGCCCGGCTGGACGACGCTGAGCGACACGCTGGGCCCGCGCCTGTTCGTCAAGCCGTCGTCGCTCGGTTCGTCGATCGGCGCCGCGCCCGCGGACGACGCGGCCTCGCTGGAAGCCGCGCTGCGCGGCGCGCTCGAACACGGCGACAAGGTGCTGGTCGAACGCCGCGTCGAAGGGCGCGAACTGGAATGCGGCGTGATCGACTCCGAGGACGGCCCCATCGCCTCGGTGGTCGGCGAGATCACGACCTCGTCCGACCACCCGTTCTACGACTACGAGGCCAAGTACCTGGCCGAGCACGGCGCGCGCCTGGACGTGCCGGCCCGCCTCGACGAGGCGACCGCGTCGCGCCTGCGCGCGCTCGCCCGCGAGGCGTTCCGCGTGCTCGGCTGCCGCGATCTCGCGCGCATCGACTTCTTCCTCGACGAGCGCGGCCAGCCGTTCGTCAACGAGGTCAACACGCTGCCCGGCTTCACGTCGATCAGCCTGTTCCCGCGCATGTTCGAGGCCTCGGGCATCGCGCTGCCGCAGCTGGTGACGCGGCTGGTCGATCGGGCGCTCGCCCGATCGCCCGCCCGCGCGTGACCGGCGGCGTCAGGCCGCCTCGGGCAGCGCCGGCGCCGCCGCCATCAAGGCCCGCGCCAGCTCGCCGACCCGCATCAGCGCGTGCCGCTGCGTGTCGTCCCAGCGCCCGCCGACACCCAGGCGGATGCAGTGGCGATAGCGGTCGCTGGCGCTGAACAGCGTGCCGGGCGCGATCGCGATCCGCTCCGCGAGGCACGCGGTGAACAGGGCCTGCGAGTCGACGGCGCGCGGCATCTCCACCCACAGGATGTAGCCGCCGGCCGGGTCGGTGACCCGCGTGCCCTTGGGGAAGCTGCCGGCGATCAGGCGGCGCGCCTCGTCGACGCGCACGCCGATCGTGTGGCGCATCTGGCGGAAGCCCGCCTCGTTGCCGGTGTGGTTCAGCAGCTCGGCCATCGCGAGCTCGATGAAGGTCGTCTGCGAGCCGCTGGTGGCCATCTTCATGCGGCGCACGGGCTCGGTCCAGCGCCCGGCCTCGACCCAGCCGACGCGCAGCCCCGGCGCGATCGTCTTGGAGAACGAGCCGCACAGCATCACGTGGCCGGTGGGGTCGAACGAGCGCACGGCGCGGCGCTTGTCCTCCTGCTCGGCGAGGTCGTTGTGCAACACGTCCTCGATCATCGCGATGCCGCGCGCGCTGACGAGGCGCGCGAGCCGCTTGCGCTCCGCCGTCGGCAGGCTGCCGCCCATCGGGTTGGACAGCGTCGGCGACAGCAGCAGCGCCTTCACGGGCTGCGTGTCGAGCGCGAGCTCCAGCGCGTCCAGCGACAGGCCGTCGCGCGGATGCGTCGGGATCTCGAGCGCGCGCAGGTGCAGGCTCTGCAGGATCTCGAGGAAGCCGAAGTACGTCGGCGACTCCAGCGCGACGACGTCGCCCGGCTGCGTGACCGCGCGCAGGCACAGCGTGATCGACTCGAGGCAGCTGTTGGTGGCGACGATGTCGCGCGGCTTGAGCTGGCAGCCCAGCCGCAGCGCGTGGCGCGCGATCGCGCGGCGCAGCGTCTCGTGGCCGGAGCCGAGCACGTACTCGCACAACGCCGCGCGATGGCGCTGCGCGGCGCGCATCACGGTGCGGCGGATGCGCTCCACCGAGAACAGCTCGTCGCTGGGCGCGGCCGCGCCGAAGGTGATGTAGCCCTCCTCGTGCGCGAAGCGCATCGCGTGCGCGGCCTGGGCATCGATGCCGACCTCGCGCGAATCGGCGGGCGGGCGCGTCGTCTCGGGCACCGGCGGCTTGGGCGGGCGCGCGGCGACGAAGAAGCCGGAGCGCGGGCGCGTCTCGACGAGCCGCATGTCCTCCAGCGCGCGATAGGCCTGCACGGCCGTCGACAGCGACACTCCGTGCTGCGCCGCCAGGTCGCGCAGCGACGGCAGCCGCTCGCCGCGCGCGAGCACGCCGCCGCGGATCGAGGCCGCGAGCGTGTGGGCGATCTGCAGGTAGAGCGTGCCGGGCGAGTCCATGCCCCGATTCTGTCTTCGACGACGCACGGCAGACCAGTACAGATGGCGGCGGATTCGACCGTGACAGCGTCGCCGCACGCGCATCTGTACTGCCGCGGATGGTGGCTCGTTGTGGCTGTTTCGCCGCGGCGGCGGCTCCTAGAGTCGACGTCATGGACACCACGCTCACGCTCAGCCCCGCCCTCGGCCGCCGCGCTGCCGAGGCCCGCGACACCGCCATCCGCCTCGCGGCCCCGGCGACCCTCGCCGGCCACCTGCCCGCCGGCGCCTGCATCGCCGTGCAGTCCGGCCGCGTCTGGCTGACGCAGACAGGCGACGCCAACGATTACTTCGTGGCCGCCGGCGAGCGCCACGTCGTGACGCGCAGCGGCCGCGTGGTGATCGAGAGCTTCACGCCGCAGGCGACGCTGCGCGTGCTGCGCGACGGGCCGGCGGCGCGGCCCGGCTTTCCGTGACGCGCCGGCGCCTCAACGCGGCACTTCCATCGCCGCCGTGTACTGCCCGCGCCGCGCCAGCCGGTTGAGGTTCGCCCGCTCGACCAGCGCCTTCTGCGCCGCGGCGACGTTCTCCTTCCTGCCGGCCCACGCCCTCATCGCCGGATCCTGGATCGCGCGGGCGAACGAGAAGGCCAGCGGCCACGGCAGCGTGCGCGCGTGGCGCCGGTGCATCGCGGCCAGCCGCGCCGTCGCGTCCTGCGCCGACTGCCCGCCCGACAGGAACGCGATGCCGCCGACCGCCGCCGGCACCACGCGGCGGAAGACGGCCACGGTCAGGTCGGCGACCGCGTCGGCGCCGGCCTGGGCCGGGCACTTCAGCCCGGGCACGATCATGTTGGGCTTGAGCACGACGCCCTCCAGCAGCACGCGCTGGTCGCGCAGCGCGTCGAACACGGCGTGCAGCGTGCGCTCGGTGACCTCGGCGCAGCGCGCCAGCGTGTGGTCGCCGTCCATCAGCACCTCGGGCTCGACGATGGGGACGATGTCCGCCTCCTGGCACAGCGCGGCGTAGCGGGCGAGCGCGTCCGCGTTGGCCGCGATGCAGCTGTGCGAGGGCGCGTGCTTGCCCTCGTCGATGGTGATCACCGCGCGCCACTTCGCGAAGCGCGCGCCCATCTTCGCGTACCCGGCGAGGCGGTCGCGCAGGCCGTCCAGGCCTTCCGTGACGACCTCGCCGTCGTGCAGCGCCAGCGGCTTCGTGCCGCCGTCGACCTTGATGCCGGGGATGATGCCGATCTTCTCAAGCGCCCGCGCGAACGGGACGTCGGCGAGCGTGGTCGAGCGAATCGTCTCGTCGTACAAGATCGCGCCGGAGATGGACTCGGCCAGGCCGGGCGCG
>DASQCX010000119.1:0-5587 GCA_035634455.1 Burkholderiaceae bacterium | reverse complement strand
CGAGGCTGACCACCGGCGTGCCGGCGCCCACGACGGCGCCGACGTCGGCATACACGCCCGTGATGACGCCCGGGGCATCGGCCGTCAGCGCGGCGTACGCGGCCTGGTTGGTCTGCAGGCCGGACTGGGCGCGTGCCTGGTCGAACTGCGCCTTCGCGGCCACGAGTCCGCTGTTGCGGCGATCGAGTTCGGCCGCGCTGATGAAGCCCTGCGCGCGCAGGTCCTCGTAGCGCTTGTAGTCGACCGCGGTCTGGTCGTAGTTGACCTTGGCGGCCGCGAGGCCGGCGCGCGCGGCGTCCTGGCCGAAGCGCAGGTCGGACGGATCGACCTGCGCCAGCGCCTGGCCGTTCCTGACCCGATCGCCGAGATTGACCGGCCGCTGCACGATCTTGCCGCCGACGCGGAACGCGAGGCGCGTCTCGATGCGCGCGTGCACCTCGCCCGCGTAGTCGCGCAGCGTCGCGCCGGACAGCTGGCCGACGGTCATCGTGCGCACGGCGCGCACCGGCTCGGCGGCGGCCGGCTCCTTGCCGCAGGCCACCAGCACGAGCGTGCCGAGCAGGGACAGCGCGAGCGGCAGCGCCGCCAGCGCGCGCGCGGAGGGAGGATAGTTCGGGGTGAGGCGGGGCGTGTTCATGGGCGCTTCGTCTAGTTACTGACCAGTCAGTCAGTAATATACGAACAGCGCCGGGACTCGTCAATCGACTTCTTGCGCCGGAACGGCGAAAACCGGGCATCCGCGGCGCATCGACCGGGCACAATCGCGCGCCGTGAGCGTCGAACACTACGAGAACTTCCCCGTCGCGTCCTGGCTGTGCCCGCCGGCGCTGCGCCCGGCCGTGCGCGCCATCTACTGGTTCGCGCGCACCGCCGACGACATCGCCGACGAGGGCGACGCGCCCGCGCCAACTCGCAAGGCGATGCTGGCGGCCTACCGCGACGATCTCGTGAACGCCGCCGCGGGCCGGCCCGGCTCCGGCCGCTGGGCCGGCGTGTTCGATCCGCTGGCCGCGATCATCCGGACGCATGCGCTGCCGCTGCCGCTGCTGTCCGCCCTGCTCGACGCCTTCGAGGAGGACACGCGCCACGCCGGCTACGCCGACCGCGCCGCGCTGCTGGACTACTGCAGCCGCTCCGCCAACCCGGTCGGCCGCCTGCTGCTGCACCTGCATGGCCTGGACGACCCGGAACTGCTGCGCCGCAGCGACGCCGTGTGTTCCGCGCTGCAGCTGATCAACTTCTGGCAGGACCTGAGCGTCGACCTGCCGCGCGGCCGCGACTACGTGCCGCGCAGCGACGCCACCGCACACGCGGCGACGTCCGCACAGTGCCTGCTGTCCCCGCACGCGGACGCGTCACGCGCGCTCGTGCGCGAGCTGTGCGCGTGGGCACGCGGGCTGATGCTCGAAGGCGCGCCGATCGCGCTCGCGGTGCCGGGCCGCGTCGGCTGGGAACTTCGGTTCGTCGTTCAGGGCGGCCTGAGAATTCTTGCGAAAATCGAGGCCATGAACTTCGCGAGCTTCGCCCGCCGTCCCCGACTCCACGCCGCCGACCACCTGCTGATCGGCCTGCGCGCACTGACGATGCGCCCTTCCCCGCAAGAACGAGCGCGCATCGCATGACGCCGGAACAGTACGTCCAGGACAAGGCCCAGAAGAGCGGCTCGTCGTTCTACTACGCCTTCATGTTCCTGCCGCCCGCGCGGCGCCAGGCGATGACCGCGTTCTACGCGTTCTGCCGCGAGGTCGACGACGTCGCCGACGAGGTGCAGGACCCGGGCGTGGCCGCCACCAAGCTCGACTGGTGGCGCCGCGAGGTCGACGCGTCCTTCGCCGGCAACCCGTCGCACCCGGTGATGAAGGCGCTGATGCTGCACGTGGCCACCTACGGCGTGCGCGTCGACCACCTGCACGCGGTGATCCAGGGCTGCCAGACCGACCTCGAGCAGACGCGCTTCCTCGACTACCCCGGCCTGCAGCGCTACTGCCACCTGGTGGCGGGCATCGTCGGCGAGGTGGCCAGCAACATCATGGGCCGCACGCAGGGCCAGACGGTGAAGTTCGCGCACCAGCTGGGACTGGCGATGCAGCTGACCAACATCATCCGCGACGTCGGCGACGACGCTCGCCGCGGCCGCATCTACCTGCCGGTCTCCGAGCTGCAGCAGTTCGACGTCAAGGCGTCCGAGATCCTCAAGCGCGACGCGCCCTGGGGCTACAGCGAGCGCTTCAGCGCGCTGATGAAGTTCCAGGCCGCGCGCGCCGACGCGCTCTACGACGAGGCGCTGGCGCTGCTGCCGGACGAGGACCGCAACGCGCAGCGCCCCGCCCTGATGGTGGCCAACATCTATCGCCGCCTGCTGCGCGAGGTCGAGGCCACCGGCTTCCAGGTGCTGCACCAGCGCATCTCGCTGACCCCGCTGCGCAAGCTGTGGATCGCGTGCCAGACGCAGTGGCGGGGCCGGTAAGGCCTTTCGACCACGCCATGAAGATCGCCGTCGTCGGCGCCGGCTGGGCCGGCCTGGCCGCCGCCGTGCGCGCGACGCAGGCCGGCCACGACGTCACCGTGTTCGAGGCCGCCGCCATGCCCGGCGGCCGCGCGCGCTCCGACGACGCCAGCGACGGCGCCACCGACAACGGCCAGCACATCCTGCTGGGCGGCTACGCCCGCACGCTGGACCTGATGCGCACGGTGGGCGTGGACGTCGAGCGCGCGCTGCTGCGCCTGCCGCTGCGCGTCACGTACGCGGACGGATCCGGCTTCGCGCTGGCGCCGACGGGCCCGCGCCTGCTCGCCGCCGCGCGGGCGCTGGCCGGCGCGCGCGGCTTCGGCGCGGTCGACAAGCTGTCCGCCATCGCGATGGCGCTCGCCTGGCGATGGCGCGGCTTCCGCTGCCCGCAGGCGATGACGGTCGCCGAGCTGCTGCGGCGTGCGCCCACCGCGCGCGTCCGCAGCCGCCTGATCGAGCCGCTGTGCGTCGCCGCGCTGAACACCCCGATGGCCGAGGCCGGCGCGGCGGTCTTCCTCGCCGTGATGCGCGACAGCCTGTTCGGCGCCCGCGACGCCTCCGACCTGCTGCTGCCGCAGCGCCCGCTCGCGCAGCTGCTGCCGCTGCCCGCCGTCGACTGGCTGCGCACGCGCGGCGCGACGGTGCACCTGCGCCGGCGCGTCACCGGGCTGGCGCGCGACGGCAGCCGCTGGCGCCTCGATGGCGCGGCGGGAGCCGACGACTCGTGCGGGTCGGAGCCGCTTTTCGACCAGGTGATCCTCGCGACGCCGGCGACCGACGCCGCGCGCCTGACACGGATGCTCGCGCCCGAGTGGTCGGCCGTCGCGGCCGGGCTCGCGCACGAGCCCATCGTCACGATCGCGTTGACCGCGCCACGGCGCGCCTGGCCCGCGGCCATGCTGGCGCTGGACGCCGACGACGTCGACGCGCCCGCGCAGTTCGCCTTCAAGCTGGGCGAGCAGCCGGCCGACGCCGATCGCGTGACGCTGGTCGTCAGCGCCGCGGGCCGCTGGCTGGCTCGCGGCGGCGACGCCGTCGCCGCGGCGGCCGTCGCGCAATATCGGCGGGCGTTCGACATCGGAGCCGGCGAAGCTATCGAGCTGGCGAGCGTGCGCGCCGACAAGCGCGCCACCTTCCGCTGCACGGCGGACGTCGTCCGGCCGACGATGGACATCCTCCCCGGCCTGCGCGCCGCGGCCGACTGGGTCGCCGGCCCCTACCCGGCCACTCTGGAAGCCGCGGTCATGGCCGGCGAGGCCGCCGCCCGCGCATCAGGAAGTTAGAGCCGGCTGTCGGGACTCGCAGCGTGAATCAGGGTTTCACCATGCGAGAATGGGGTCCCACAGCCCCAGGCCGACCCCATGTCCAAGTCAGAAGGCTCCGGACCCACCATCCAGGTTCTCGCACGCGCCTATGCGCTGCTCGACGTCCTGGCCGCACACACCGACCCGGTGCCGCTGAAGGAGCTCAGCGCGCGCACCGGGCTGCATCCGTCGACGGCGCACCGCATCCTCAACGACCTCGCCGAGGGCCGCTTCGTCGAGCGCCCCGAGGCGGGCAGCTACCGCCTGGGCATGCGCCTGCTGGAGCTGGGCAACCTGGTCAAGGCGCGGCTGGACGTGCGCGAGGCCGCCATCGGCCCGATGCGCGAGCTGCACAAGCTGACGCACCAGCCGGTCAACCTGTCGGTGCGCCAGGGCGACGAGATCGTCTACATCGAGCGCACGTACAGCGAACGCTCCGGCATGCAGGTCGTGCGCGCCGTCGGCGGCCGCGCGCCGCTGCACCTCACGTCCGTGGGCAAGCTGTTCCTGGCCAACGACGAACCCCAGCGCGTGCGCGCCTACGCCACGCGCACGGGCCTGACCGGCCACACGCGCAACAGCCTCACCGACCTGCCCATGCTAGAGCGCGAGCTCGACAAGATCCGCCGCAGCGCGATCTCGCGCGACGACGAGGAGCTCGAGCTCGGCGTGCGCTGCATGGCCGCCGGCATCTACGACGACCAGGGCCGCCTGGTGGCCGGCTTGTCGGTCTCGGCGCCGGCGGATCGGCTCGAGGAGTCGTGGCTGGAGCGAGTCAAGGAGACGGCCTCCAAGATCTCGGCGGCGCTCGGTCACAACACCGGCCCCTAGCCGATCCGTCGCGAATGGGAGGCCGCGCTGCGCGCGACCGCTTCCAGTTCGCCGACGCGAATCGAACGCGCCGCGCTTCGCACCAATTGAAAGGGCCGGGAGCTTTCGCCACCGGCCCTTTTCCCATCGCGTTGTTGTTCTTGCGATCGCGGAGATTCGTTCGGGTTCAGCTCGACGCTTCCGCCGTGCGGGTGGTCGGGGCCGGGGTCTGGGTCGCGCCGTGGTTGGCCGTGACCCACTTGCGGATGCGCTCGGCGTCGGCGATGCGCGAGTACTTGCCGGCGGAATCGAGCAGCACCATGATCAGCTTGCGGCCGGCCATCTGGGCCTGCATCACCAGGCACTGGCCGGCCTCGTTGATGAATCCGGTCTTCTGCAGGCCGATATCCCAGGTCGGGTTGGCGACCAGGCGGTCGGTGGTGTGGAACTGCACCTGGCGGCGGCCCAGTTCGACGTCCAGCGACGGCGTCGTCGAGTATTCGCGCAGCAGCGGCACCTGGTGGGCGGCGTTCACCAGCACGGCGAGGTCGCGCGCGCTGGACTTGTTCTCGCTCGACAGGCCGGTGGGCTCGACGTAGTGCGTGTCGTTCATGCCCAGCGCCTTGGCCTTGGCGTTCATCGCCGCGACGAAGGCCGGCAGGCCGCCCGGGTAGTTGCGGCCCAGCGCGTTGGCGGCGCGGTTCTCCGAGGCCATCAGCGCGAGGTGCAGCATCACGCCGCGGCTCAGCGCGGTGCCGGGCTTGAGGCGCGAACGCGTGTTCTTCTCGGTGTCGATGTCGTCCGTCGTGATCGTCAGCTCTTCGTCGAGCGGCTGGTGGGCCTCGCTGATCACCAGCGCGGTCATCAGCTTGCTCAGCGACGCGATCGGCAGCACGGCTTCCGGGTTCTTGCTGTACAGGACTTCCTTGGTGTCCTGGTCGAGCACGAGCGCGGCGCCCGAGCG
>DASQCX010000118.1:0-3943 GCA_035634455.1 Burkholderiaceae bacterium | reverse complement strand
AGGCGGTCCTCGCGCAGCCGCGCATGGAACAGCAGCAGCAGGATCGGCGTGACGACCAGCATGCCGGTGACGTCGCCCAGCCAGCCCGCCAGCCAGCCGAACAGCGGCTGCGCCCCTGGCGCGGGCGCCAGCGCCTGCCAGGCGAGCGTGCCCACCGAGACAGCGACCAGGCCGCACGGCGCGACCGTCAGCGCGAAGCGCAGCGTCTGGCGCACCGGGTTGCGCGGCAGCTCGTGCGGCAGCGACCGCAGCAGCCGGGCCGCGAGCGCGGCCTGCGCCACCTCGCCGAGCGCCACCACGGCCGCCGCCGGCGCGTCGACGATGTCGGCGAGACCGTCCTGCAGCCAGTTGCCGAAGAACAGCCCGAGCCACAACCCGGCCAGCGCGCGGCGGCCGAACACCATCAGCGCGGCCAGCGCCAGGCCGGCGTCCAGCCAGTCGACCGCCACCGGGCCCGGCATGATGGCCAGCCAGCCCCCCAGGCGCGCGATCAGGCCCGCCGCCCAGGCCAGGCCTATCGTGAGCAGCAGGTCGCGTCGCAACGGCAACAGCATCACCGCGCGTGTCCTCCGGGGAGCGGGGCAGGAATGCCCGCGGCCATGATAGCCGCGGGTTTCCGCGTGCGAAGGGCGCTCGGCGACGACGTGCGACGACCTGCGATTTATTGCCGCTTAACGCGCGGCGCGGAGCGCGGATCTGCTACCTTGCCCGGTATCGCCCCCAACGGGAACCGCCATGTCCGACGACTTCTTCGCCCCGCCGCCGTTCAACCCGGACACCGCCCGCGCCACGCTCGTGCGCGCGCTGCGCGACCTCAAGCTCGCCGAACGCGGCGGCGCCTTCGAGCTCAACGGCCAGCCGGTGGTCAAGGTGCACGTCGACGGCGGCGCGCTCAGGCTGGACGTCGTCAGGCGCCCGTCGCGTTCGCCCGATTGGGAACACGCGCAGGCCACCGACCACGCGCAGCTGCGGCGCTTCATCGACGATGTGAAGCGGCGCGTGTCGCGCTGGAACGAAGGCCGCGAGGACTAGGCTGCAGCGGCCTCTGGACCGACGACGATCACGAAGTGCTTGCGCACCCGCTCCAGCACCTCGAACGACCCGGCGAAGCCGGCCGGGATCACCAGCGCCTCGCCGGCCTTCGCCTCGGTGTACGTGCCGTCGGTGGCGTGCAGGCGGCAGCGGCCGGCCAGCACCACCATGTACTCGTGCTCGGTCGGATCCATCTGGATGCGCCAGCGGCCGACCTCGCATTCCCAGATGCCGGCCGCCAGGCCGGCGGGGCCGCTCTCGTACAGCACCCAGGTGCGGCGCTCGGGGGCGCCGATCTCGCGGCGCTCCTCGCGCGGGAAGTCGATCTCGGGCGGCGTGGACGGCGGGTCGAACTTGACGATGGTTTTCATGTTCAGCGGAGGGTCATGGGAATCGTGACGGGCCCGTCGTTGACGAGGTGCACCTGCATGTCGGCGCCGAAGCGGCCGCCGGCCACGCGCGGGTGGCGCTCGGCGGCCAGGCGCAGCACGGCGTCGTAGAGGCGGCGGCCGAGTTCCGGCGGCGCGGCGCCGGTGAAGCTGGGACGGTTGCCGCCGCTGGTGTCGGCGGCGAGCGTGAACTGGCTGACGATCAGCAGGCCGCCGTCGGCGATGTCCTGCACGCTGCGGTTCATCTTGCCGGCGTCGTCGGAGAAGATGCGCAGCTTGAGCAGCTTGGCGACCAGCCGGTCGGCCTGCGCCTCGGTGTCGCCGGGTTCCGCGCACACGAGCACGAGCAGGCCCGCGCCGATGGCGCCGACGGTCTCGCCCGCGATGTCGACGCGCGCCTCGCTCACGCGCTGGACGACGGCCAGCATCTCAGGCGGCTCCGTGCCGCGACGGCGCCGCGGACTCGGCGCCGGGTTCGTCGACATAGGCCTCGACGTCGGTGGGCAGCAGCTGGATCGAGGTGCGCAGGCCGGCGACGTCGCGCATCAGCGCGCGCTCGACCTGCGCCCGCAGCGACGCCGCGCGGCCCAGCGTCCAGGCGGCGGGCACGTGCATGTGCAGGTCGACGAAGCGGCGCTGGCCGGCGCGCCGCGTGACGACGTGGTCGAAGCGGATGGGCTGGCCCTTGAAGCCGGCCAGCGTGCGGTCGATCTGCGCGCGCACGTCGGGCTCGACGGCCATGTCCATCAGCCCGTCGGCCGAGCGCCAGACCAGCGACACGCCCTCGCGCACGATGTTGCCCGCCACGCACACGGCCACCACCGGATCCAGCCACAGCCAGCCGGTGAAGTGCACGCCGATCAGGCCGGCGACCACGCCGACCGACGTCCACACGTCGGCGATCAGGTGCCGGGCGTCGGCCTCCAGCGCGATCGAGCGCTCGCGCGCGGCCTTGCGCAGCATCGCCAACGCCAGCCCGCCGTTGAGCGCGGTCGACGCCAGCGACAGCGCCAGCCCCAAGCCGATGGATTCGACCGGCGCCGGATGGAACAGCCGCTCGCCCGCGGCGCCGACGATGGCGATGGCCGCCGCGACGATCAGCACGCCCTCGAAGCCGCTGGAGAAGTACTCGGCCTTGTGGTGGCCGTACGGATGCCCCTCGTCGGGCGGCTGCTCGGCCCAGGTCACCATCAGCAGCGCGAACACCGCGCCGACGACGTTGACCAGGCCTTCGATCGCGTCGGACAGCAGGCTCACCGAGCCGGTGACGTACCAGGCGCCCGCCTTGAGCGCGATCGTCGCGACGGCGACGGCGGCCGAGACCTTGAGGTACGAACTGACTTGCATGGCCCGTATTGTCGCCGGGCCGTCGACCTCAGCCCGCGGCGTCCTTCGCACTTTTGGCCTGGCGCGCGCCGCCGCGCGGGCGCGCGAGCCCGGCCGGATGGTCGCGCACGTGGTCGATGAACGCGCGCAGCTTGGGCAGCACCTGCAGGCGGCCCGGGTGGTAGAGGAACACGCCCGGCGTCGACGGCGCGAGCGCCGGCAGCAGCTCCTCCAGCGCGCCGTCCGCGATGTGCCGCGCCGCGATCGGCTCGGGCAGCTGCGCCAGGCCGACGCCGCCGAGCGCGGCGCCCAGCATCGTCGCGTAGTCGTTGACGACCAGCGGCCCGCTGACCGCGATCTCGATGGCGCGGCCGCCGTCCTCGACCCGCCACGGCGCCACCGCGCCGCTCGCGCGCCGCAGCCGGATGCACGCGTGGCCCGTGACGTCGGCCAGCGCCTGCGGCCGCCCGCGGCGCGCGAGGTAGTCGGGGCTGGCGACGATCGCGAAGCGGAACGACGGCGTCAGGCGCACGGCGACCATGTCGGCGGCGATGAACTCGCCCATGCGGATGCCGGCGTCGAAGCCGTCGCGCGCGAGGTCGACCAGGTCCTCGCTGGTGGCGATCTCGACCACCACGTCCGGGTACGCCGCCGCGAACGACGCCAGCACCGGCTGCAGCAGCACCGGCACGACCGACGGCGGCACCGCCAGCCGCAGCAGCCCCGCCGGCCGCTGCGACTGCCCCTTCGCCTCCTCGGTGGCCGCCACGATCGCGTCGAACGCCGGCCGCGTGCGCTCGAGGAAGCGCTGTCCCGCCTCGGTCAGGCCGACGCTGCGCGTGGTGCGCGTGAACAGCGCGACGCCCAGCCGCGCCTCGATCGCGCGGATCGCCTGGCTCACCGCCGACGGCGTCACCGCCAGGTCGGCCGCGGCCTGGCGGAAGCTGCCGCGCGCGGCCACGCGCAGGAAGGCCTCCAGGCCCTCGAGGGCGTGGCGCTCGACTGTGTAGTTGAACTTCATGGTTTATGCAGATTATGGCGACTGGCGCAGCGAATGTCGCGTCCCTACGATGGCCTCGAACGGCGCCCGCCGTCACCGCAACCCATCCACAGGGAGTCCGCCATGCACCCCGAAACCCTCTTCCAGATCCACCTCGTCGCCGGCTACGCCGCCTGGCTGCTCTGCTTCGGCGCCT
>DASQCX010000117.1:0-3817 GCA_035634455.1 Burkholderiaceae bacterium | reverse complement strand
CAACCACCCGGCTGCGGACCTTCCCATTCACGAGCACCCGCTCGCCGATCCGCTCTCGGCCTTCCCGACGAGGCCGGCGATGCAGCCGGCATGCCGACCCGGGCGAATCCGCTCGCGGGAATCGGGCCGTGGTGAACACTGCGGCAGGTTACCGCAATGCAGCAAGCCGCGCAGTCGACAAGGGCCGCATATTCACCCTGCGGGCCCCGACATGTGTGACTTGATTAACGCCTTCCCATTCTAAGATCCGGCACACGTCGCGCGACGCGGCCAGGAACACGGCACCGCGCGAGCGCGCTCGGGGGCCGGGCCCGTCGGACACCGCGGCCACCCCCGCTCAGGGTACCGGCTTGAGTATGCCGGGATAAACGCCGTTGAGCGCCATCACGCGCCCCCCGAACGCGGGGGCCGGCAACTCGACGGGAACGAAGCGGACCGCGCGCTCCAGGCCGGGCGCCAGATGGAAGTACGCCGCTTCGGCGACGAAGCCCGGCACGTCGACATGCACCGATGCGGCGAAGCGGTCGCAGCGCAGCACCACGTCCACCGCGCCGTCGTCGCGCACGCGGAACACGCCTTGCGGCAGCACCGCGGCATCGCGCGCGGCCGGAAGTCCGCCCAGCACGTGGAACGCCCGGCCAAGCACCTCGCCCGCTTCGTCGCGCAGCGTCGCGACCACCAGCGCATGCGCCGGCGGCCCGAAGCCGTAGGCGTCGTTGAAGTCGATCCAGCGCTCGAACCACTGCGCGGCCGACAGCGACACGCCGCCGTGGGCAGGCAGCGCGACCGGCAGCACGCCGTCCTCGATGCGGTGGCCGTCGTCGCGGTAAAGCGCCAGTTCCACGCTGGCCTGGAACGCTTCGGGCCGCTCGTTGAGCAGGTGCACGACCAGCCCGTTGGTGCCTTCGTCGCCGAGGAACACCGCCCGGGGTGCGGACGCTTCGCGAAGCCCGTGGAACGCCGCCTTCGGCTGCCCCAGCTCGTCGAGCAGGCCCCAGCCGGCGCCGGCCCACAGGTCGTGCAGGAACAGCACCAGGCCGCCGCTGCAGGCGGAACCCGGTCGCCGCCATTCGGCGAACGTCGCGCGCACCAGCTCGGCGCTGGCCGCGCGGCCCAGCGCCAGGTAGCGCTCGTGGTCGCGCGCCCGCACGGCCGCCGGGTCGACGCCGAAAAGCCGCCGCACGTAATGGTCGCGCACGTCGTCGAAGTCCCAGCCCGCACCCAGGTCGCGCGGCGCGCGTTCGCGCCACGCCGCCTGGTGCACGCGCACCGCGGCGCCGCCAGGCATGCGGGCCAGCGCGGCGTCCGACGGGATGTTGGCGAGCGCGAGGCACTCGGAAGCGAACCTGACGCCACTTAGGCGCGCGTCCTCCAGCGGCCGCAGGTAGGCGCCGACGCCGTAGTACGACGTGGTGCCGCGATCGTTCTGGTGCGGGAAGGCGCCGCCATGCGCGCTCGACGGCCAGTACGGCACGTCCGGGCACCAGTCGGCGCACAGGGCGGCGAGGTCGTGCTCGAACCACGACGGCAGCCACTGGCCGCGCGGCGCGCCCCACATCGCCGCCTGCTGGCTCGCCTCGCTGTTGCCGCACAGCACGGCCATCGACGGCCGCGCCTGCCAGCGCGCGAGTTGCTGGACCGCCTCGTCGCGCGCGGCCTCGGCGAACTGCGGGTCGTCGAGCGGGTAGTCCATGTTGGCGAACATGAAGTCCTGCCACACGAGCAGGCCGAGGCGGTCGCAGGCGTCGTGGAAGTGATCGGACTCGTAGACCGTCGCGCCGTTGACGCGCAGCATGTTCAAGTCCGCATCGCGCACGCGCCGCAGCACCGCTTCGCAGACGGACGCGTCGGCGGCCAGGCCCGCGGCATCGGGCGGCATCCAGTTCGCGCCACGGCAGAACACCCGCACGCCGTTGACGGACAGCGCGAAGCCGCCGTCGGCCGCATCGACCGCCAGCGTCCTGAAGCCGACCGGCGCCAGCGGCACCGCGACCGGTCCCAGAAGCAGCCGCGCCTGGTACAGCGCGGGCTCGCCGTGCGTGTGCGGCCACCACAGCGCGGCGTCAGGGACGATGACCGTGCCGGCCAGTTCGCCGTCCGGCGTGGCCGGCGCCAGGGCGACGCCGTACACCACGCCGCCGCGCTCCAGTTCCACGCGGACCTGGCCCGCCGGCAGCGGCGTCCCGCCGTCCAGCGTCAAGCGCAGCGTCAGCTCGCCGCGCCCTTCCACCACCCGGCTGGACAGGCGCAGGCCCCGCACGGCCACGTCATGGAAGTCGAGCAGTTCGATGCCGCGCCAGGGCCCGACCGCCGGCCAGGGCGGCGACCAGCCGGGCGTGCGGCCGAGCAGCGTGGTGCGGATCCATCGCAGCTGCTGGTGCGCGACCATCGGCGTGCGCCAGCGCGGCCGCGGCCGGCGCTGGCCCAGGGCCTGGTCGAGCGCGGCGAAGCGCAGCAGCAGTTCGTTGCCCTCGGGCCGCAGCGCCGGCAGTTCGCAATCGCGGGCCAGGTGCATGTTGCGGCTCTCGAACAGCGCCTCGCCGTTCAGCCAGACCTGGGCCAGCGTCGCCAGGCCGGCGAAGCGCAGGCAGCGGCGCGCGCCCGGCGGCATCGAGTCGGCATCGAAATGCAGGCGAAACCACCAGTCGTCGGCATCGAGGCGATGGGCCTCGGCCTCCAGGCAGCCGAGCGCGCGCAGCGCGCGCGCCACGGTCGACGGCGCCCCGATCTCTCGCCACGGCAGGGGCGCGGCGGCCTGCAGTTGCTGCGGGTCGGCGATCGTGCCGGCAGCGGTGCGGCAGATCGCCCATCCCGCGTCGAGCGGCCGGCGGCGCGAGGCCGATGCCGCGAGCAGCCTGCCGTCCATCGGCCGCGTCAGGCCTTGGCCCCGATGGAGGCCACCGCCTGGCAGATCGCCCGGATGCTCGCGAACGCGCTGCGATTGAGCATGTCGTCCGGGAACTCCACGTCGAACTCGCCTTCGAGCGCCAGCATCACGTTGACGCTGGCGTGCGAGGTCATGCCGGCTTGGTAGAGGTCGGCCTGGGCGTCCATCGTCGTCGCGTCGCCGGACAGACGCGCGTGCTGGGCGAGAACGGCACGCACTCGCGGCTCGAAGGCGTCGATATTGGCGTTGGGCGATGACATGGTGGCTCCGGAAAGAAGAAAGAAGGAGATCGAAAGGCCGTTGGGTCGGCGGTTGCGAATTTTGGCGCAAGTCGCGGCAATGTCCAGCCGGTGATAGCCGGGATGTCCTGGCACGCGTGCACTTGTTCGAGTTCCATGCGCCCTCATGCGAGCACCACGGCGATCGCGTGGCCGCGCTGGTGGCTGAGGCTCAGCGCCGCCTCCCGCACGCCCGCCAGCGCGGCCGCCTTGCCGTGCAGGCGCAGGCGGCAGGCGCCGCGGGCATCGCGGCAGACCTCGAGCTCGCGCCACGACACGCCGGCCTCCGACAGGCCGAAGGCCTTGATGGCGGCCTCCTTGGCGGCGAAGCGCGCGGCCAGCCGCTGCGCCTTCAGCGCGGGCACCGACACGGCATCGGCCTGTTCGACAGGGGAGAACAGCCGCTCGACGAAGCGCCGGCCGAACGCGTCGATGGAGGCCTGCACGTCCGCGACGCTCACCATGTCCATGCCCAAGCGCAGGCCGGGCGGACCGGAGGCGCGCGCGGGCGGGAAGGTGCCGGGGCCGGAGATCATGGCGCCGATCCTAGCCCGCCGCGCGCGGCCATGGGGCGGCCGGCCGCGCCGCATCCCCAGGATGCACTGAACGCGCACCCCGCGGCGGCGCCGGCGCAGCCAGCCGTTATCATCGA
>DASQCX010000116.1:0-5184 GCA_035634455.1 Burkholderiaceae bacterium | reverse complement strand
GCTCTACATCGACATCCGCGGCGCCGGCGAGCTCGGCCAGCGCGCGCTGGACGCCACGCGCGACGAGCCGACGCTCGCGCTGCGCGGCGAAGCGCACTTCCACGTCGCCTTCGCGATGGCGCGCACCGGCCGGGCCGAGCGCGGCGTCGAGCACAACGAGCTCGCCCGCGCCTCGTTCGCCGCCCACGACGACGCGCGCGGCCTGCTCATGTGCGACGAGTTCGACGCGCTGCACCTGCACCTGCAGGGCCGGCTGCAGGAAGCGCTCGCGCTGCACCTGCGCATCCTGGCCCGCAGCGCGGGCGTGGCGCGCCGTCCGTGCGACCTCTACATCTGCCACAACCTGCGCGCGGTCACGCGCAAGCCGCTCGGCCAGCACGACGACATGCTGCGCGACCTCTACGAGGCGCTGGCGGCGGCCAACCTGTGCGAGTCGCCGGGCCCGCGCATCACGGCGCTGGCCAACCTCGGCGGCAGCCACACCGACCTGTGGAACCTGGGCGAGGCCCAGAAGCTGTCGGAACAGGCGCTGGACCTGGCCGAGGCCGCCGGCGCGTGGACGGTGTTCGCCGTGGCCGTCTTCAACCTCGCCCAGGTCTACGACGGCCTGGGCCTGACCGAGCCCTGCGCGGCGATGCTGGAGCGCATCCGCCGCAACGAGCCGCGCATGACGCCCGGCGTCCTGGCCAAGAACAAGTCGCTGATGGCGATCGCGCACCTGTGCGCCGGCGACGTCGACGGCGCGGCCGCCTGGCTGGACGCCAACGTGCAGTCCACGGCCGCCATCGACCCCGAAAGCGACTCCGACCATACCCGCGCCGCCGCCACCTACCTGATGGCCACCGGCCGCCATGCCCAGGCGCTCGACATCCTGCAAGCCCACCTCGCCCGCACGGCGACCGCCGAACTGCAGGACCCGCCCTACTCGCGCATGCGCCTGCTGCAGGTGACCGCGGGCGCCTGCGAGACCCTCGGCGACACCGCCGCCGCGCTGCGCCACCTGCGCCAGGCCCAGGCGCTGCACGAGACGCTGGCCGGCCGCGGCGCGCGCGCCAGCCTCATCGCCACCCAGGTCGCGCACGAGACCGCCATGGCGCGCCACGACCGCGACCGGGCGCGCGAAGCGCAGGAACGCGCGGAGCTCGACCGCCACCGTCTGGCCGCGCTGAACCTCGCGCTGGAGGAACGCATGCGCGAATCGCAGCGCCTGAACGAGGCGCTGCAGCACAAGATCGCCGAGGCCGAGGCGCTGCAGGAACAGCTGCGCGACCAGGCCATGCGCGATCCGCTGACCGGCCTGCACAACCGCCGCTTCCTCGACGAGACCTGCCTCTCGCGCATCGAGCTCGCGCGCCGCCTGGGCACGGCCATGGCGATCGTGCTGATCGACATCGACCACTTCAAGTGGATCAACGACCTGCACGGCCACGATCGCGGCGACGAGGTGCTGCAGCGCTTCGCCGACCTGCTGCGCGAGCGCATGCGCCGCAGCGACATCGTCTGCCGCTTCGGCGGCGAGGAGTTCGTGCTGCTGGTCGACGGCTGCGAGGAGGCGGCGCTCGCCACGATCCTCGAGAGCCTGATGCGCCAGTTCCGCGCCCAGCGCTTCGGCGCGGGCGACGACCTCACCGACGACTGCACGTTCTCCGCCGGCGTCGCGTGGCTGGACGCCGACGGCGCCAACCTCGAGTCGCTGGTGCGCGTGGCCGACATGCGCATGTACCGCGCGAAGGCGGCGGGCCGCGCGCGGATCTGCCTGTCGGACGGCTGAATCTAGGCCGCGGCGAAGCGCGTCACGCGGCGCGGCTTCAGGAACACGCGCGCGCCCGGCATCAGGCCCAGGCGGTCGCGCGCGGCGACGAAGTCCTGGCGCGTGAGCTCGACGTCGACGAAGCTGCCGTCGTCGTCGCGCTTGAACTCGATGCGCGTGTTGGGGCCCACCGTCAGCATCTGGCCGACCGTCACCGACCAGGTGTCGGGAGCGGGCGCGGCGACGATGTCGATCTCGTGCGGGCGCACGTAGTCGGTCTCGGCGCCGCGCGCGAACAGGTTCACGTCGCCGAGGAACTGCAGCACGAAGGGCGTGGCCGGGTGGTCGTAGACCTGGTCGGGCGCGCCTTGCTGCTCGATCCGGCCGGCGTTCATGACGACGACGCGGTCGGCGACCTCCATCGCCTCTTCCTGGTCGTGCGTGACGAACACGCTGGTGACGTGCATCTCGTCGTGCAGCCGGCGCAGCCAGCGGCGCAGCTCCTTGCGCACCTTGGCGTCGAGCGCGCCGAAGGGCTCGTCCAGCAGCAGCACCTTGGGCTCGACGGCCAGCGCGCGGGCGAGCGCGACGCGCTGGCGCTGGCCGCCCGAGAGCTGGTGCGGGTGGCGGTCGGCAAGCCAGTCGAGCTGCACCAGCTTGAGCAGGTCGGCGACACGGGCGCGGATCTCGCGCTCGGACGGCCGCGTCGCCTTGGGCCGCACGCGCAGGCCGAACGCGATGTTCTCGGCGATCGTCATGTGGCCGAACAGCGCGTAGTGCTGGAACACGAAGCCGACGTTGCGGTCGCGCACGCCGGTGTGGGTGGCGTCCTCGCCGTGGAACAGCACGCTGCCCGAGTCGGGTACCTCGAGGCCGGCGATGATGCGCAGCAGCGTCGTCTTGCCCGAGCCCGACGGCCCCAGCAGCGCGACCAGCTCGCCGGCCGGCACGTCGAGGCTCAGGTTGTCGCAGACGGCGAGCTCGCCGTAGCGCTTGGTGACGTTGCGGACCTCGATGCTCATTGCGTCTTCTCCAGGTCGAACGCCGCATGCGCGCGCCGCTCGACGATGTACTTCAGCACCAGCGTGACCAGCGCCAGGCCGGCCAGCAGCGACGCGACGGCGAAGGCCGCGGCGAACTGGTAGTCGTTGTAGAGGATCTCGATGTGCAGCGGCAGCGTGTTGGTCTGGCCGCGGATGTGGCCCGAGACCACGCTGACCGCGCCGAACTCGCCCATCGCCCGCGCGTTGCACAGGATCACGCCGTACAGCAGCGCCCACTTGACGTTGGGCAGCGTCACGCGCCACAGGATCTGCCAGCCCGACGCGCCCAGCACGCGCGCGGCCTCCTCCTGCTCCTGGCCCTGCGCCTGCATCAGCGGGATCAGCTCGCGCGCGATGAACGGGAAGGTGACGAACACCGTCGCCAGCACGATGCCGGGGACCGCGAACACGATCTTCAGGTCGTGGTCGCGCAGCCACTCGCCGCACCAGCCCTGCAGCCCGAAGACCAGCATGTAGATCAGGCCCGCGATCACCGGCGACACCGAGAACGGCAGGTCGATCAGCGTCAGCAGCAGGCTCTTGCCGCGGAAGTCGAACTTGGCGATCGCCCACGCCGCGGCCACGCCGAACACGAGGTTCAGCGGCACCGACACGCCCGCGGCGATCAGCGTGAGCTTCAGCGCGGAGACGGCGTCGGAATCGACCAGCGCGGCCCAGTACACGTCCAGGCCCTTGGCCAGCGCCTGCGCGAACACCGACACCAGCGGCACGAACAGGAACAGCGTGAGGAAGGCCAGCGCGAGACCGATCAGCGTGCGCCGCACCCACGCCGGCTCGCTGACGGCGTCGTGCGCGCGCGGGGGCGCGAGCGGGCGCGCGGCGGCGGGCGCGTCCGCGTCCGCGACGGCCAGCGGGTCGGTCGGCTCCATGACGGCGCTCATGTCACCGCCCCTGGCGCTTGCGCGCCCAGGCCTGCAGCAGGTTGATCAGCAGCAGCAGCGCGAACGCCGCCACCAGCATGACGACCGCGATCGCGGTGGCGCCGGTGTAGTCGTACTGCTCCAGCTTGGTGATGATCAGCAGCGAGGTGATCTCCGAGACCATCGGCATGTTGCCGGCGATGAAGATCACCGAGCCGTACTCGCCGAGCGCGCGCGCGAACGCCAGCGCGAAGCCGGTCAGCAGCGCCGGCATCAGCGCGGGGAAGATCACGTAAGCGAAGGTCTGCAGCCGCGAGGCGCCGAGCGTGGCCGCGGCCTCCTCCAGCTCGCGCTGCAGGTCCTCCAGCACCGGCTGCACCGTGCGCACGACGAAGGGCAGGCCGATGAAGGTCAGCGCCACGAACACGCCCAGCGGCGTGTAGGCGACCTTGAACGGCAGCCAGCGGCCGATCCAGCCGTTGCTCGCGTACAGCGTCGTCAGCGCGATGCCGGCCACCGCCGTCGGCAGCGCGAACGGCAGGTCCACCAGCGCGTCGACGACGCGCTTGCCCGCGAAGCGGTAGCGCACCAACACCCACGCCACGAGCAGGCCGAACACGCCGTTGACGAGCGCGGCGAGCAGCGACGCGCCGAAGGTCAGGCGGTACGAGGCGAGCACGCGCGGCGACGCCGCCGCGCCGACGAAGGTGCTCCAGCTGACCGTGAAGGTCTTGAGGAACACCGCCGACAGCGGGATCAGGACGACGAGGCAGAGGTACAGCAGCGCGAAACCGAGGGACAGGTTGAACCCCGGCAACACGCTGTGCCGCCGCAACAGCAGGGCGCGCGTGGACATGGTGGCAGCAGGAAGCGACGAGAAGCGAACGACGGCGCCACGGCCCTGACGGGGGCCAGGGTGGCGCGTTCATCCACTCTACGAGGCCATGCTGCGATGCCGCAACGAATCGAAGCGCGTTTCCTTATTTGCGATTCGTTGGGTCCATATTCGCCAAATGGAGGCGACCGCTTCGCGCCAGGCGCAAGCAGGACTCCTCCCGGGCGAAGACTCGCCCGCCCCGGCCGACCGGGCCGGCGACCCCGGCGCTCAGCGCACCTTGGCCAGCAGCGAGGTCAGCTCCTCCAGCACCTCGTTGATCTGCTTTCGGCTGCGCGAATCGCCGCCCAGCCGATTGCCGAGCTCCTGTTCGACCAGGCTGATGGTCATGTGCACGTAAGTGCTGTCCAGGGCGCGGCGCACCGCGACCAGCTGGCTGGCGACATCGATGCCGGGCTGGCCGGTCTCGATCATTCGCTGGATACCTCGCAACTGGCCCTCCGCGCGCTTGAGGCGGTTGAGCAATTCGTTGCGGCTTTGTTCATTGACAAGCACGGACATTTTTTGATCCCTCCAACGGCAGCCTCATGACGGACCACCGCTTCGCCATTGTGGGCATTTCACGAAATTTGCATAGGTGGGGCGGTACCCCAATTCCATGAAAACCGCGCAAAT
>DASQCX010000115.1:0-5791 GCA_035634455.1 Burkholderiaceae bacterium | reverse complement strand
GCCTTGGGTTTGATGCTCACTGGGGGTCATCCATGGGTGATGGCAACAGAATCGACTTGGATCTGTGCCACGACTGCCTGAAAGAAACGTTGGGGCCATGGCTGCGCGTTTCTCGGTGGGCGAGCCCCGCGGCTGAACAGCCGGCACCGAACCACGAGGCACTATCGGCCCTAGCCGATGAACTAAGGCCACCCGCACCACGGTCATAGGCAGATGCGCCGTTGACACTTCGTTGACACCCAACGAAAAACGGGTTGCGCCGTGAGGTGCAACCCGTTGATTTCATTGAATTTCTTGGTGGCCTGGGGCGGAATCGAACCACCGACACGCGGATTTTCAATCCGCTGCTCTACCAACTGAGCTACCAGGCCGTCTTCTTCAGACTTGCTTCGCCGAATGATCAGCGAAGCCCGCTAGTCTAGCAGAGTTTGAGGGCCCCAAACCGCTGCCGGCCCAAATTTTCCGGGCGCGGGTTCAGCCGCCCGCGCCGCGCTTGCCGCGCGAGAGGTCGACGCCCAGCTGCTTGAGCTTGCGATACAGGTGGGTGCGCTCGAGGCCGGTCTTCTCGGCGACGCGGGTCATCGAGCCGTTCTCGCGGGCGAGGTGGAACTCGAAGTAGCTCTTCTCGAAGGCGTCGCGCGCCTCGCGCAGCGGGCGGTCGAGGTCGAAGCTCTGCTCCGGTTGCGGGCCGAGGTTCAGCGGGCCGGACGGCTGCTGCAGGCCGAGGCCGCCGGTCATGGCGGCTTCCACCGTCATCGCGTCGGGGCGGTAGCCGCCGTTGCCCTGCATCATCGCGGTCTGGACGTCGACCGGCGCGGCGGGCCGCGCGCTCGGGCGCGCGAGGCCCTGTTCGACGGCGCGCAGCAGCTTTTGCAGCGTGATCGGCTTCTCGAGGAAGGCGATGGCGCCGTACTTGGTGGCCTCGACGGCGGTGTCGATGGTGCCGTGGCCGCTCATCATAATGACCGGCATGTTGAGCTGGGCGGTGGCGCCCCACTCCTTGAGCAGGGTGATGCCGTCGACGTCGGGCATCCAGATGTCGAGCAGGACGAGATCGGGACGCAGGCGCTCGCGCACGAGGCGCGCAGTCGCGGCGTTGTCCGCGACCTCCACCGTGTGACCCTCGTCGGTGAGGATCTCGGAGAGCAGGGCGCGGATGCCCATTTCGTCGTCAACTACAAGAATCGTGGCCATGAATGTGGAACGGGCGGCTGGCAGCAGGTTGCGCGCCGCGAAAGACGCTTTATACAGGGGATTCGCCCGGCGGCTCCTGGGGAGCCGCCTCGACGAAGCGGGAAAATGATATCGAAACTTGGGCCCCGGCAGCGCCGGTCGCGCCGTCTTCGCCGCTGCCCAGGTTCGCGATACGGACCCGGGCACGATGCTCGTCGGCGATCTTCTTGACGACCGCCAGGCCCAGGCCGGTGCCCTTGGACTTGGTGGTGACGTAAGGTTCGAACGCGCGCTGGAGGACATTCTCCGGAAATCCGGGCCCATTGTCCTCCACCTTGAGGCGCACGGCGCGCAGCCGCCCGTCGTCGTTGCGGGCGGACTCGGTGCGCACGCACACGAGCGCGTCGGGCCATATCGAGGCCGCGTCCAGCGCGTTCTGCACGAGGTTGTGCACCACCTGGCGCAGCTGCGTGGTGTCGCCCATGATCTGCGGCAGGCCGGGCTCGAGCTTCGAGACGAGGTGGCCCTTCTCGTGCGCGTCGCCGTACAGCGCCAGCACCTCGCCCACGAGCGCGTTGAGGTCGATCGGCTGCAGGTTGGCGCTGGGCAGGCGCGCGTAGTCGCGGAACTCGTTGACCAGCTGCTTCATCGCCTGCACCTGCGCGACGATGGTGCCCACGCCGCGCTGCAGCATCGCCTGGTCGGCGGCGTCGGCGAGCTTGTTCTCCAGCTTGAACTGCAGGCGCTCGGCCGACAGCTGGATCGGCGTGAGCGGGTTCTTGATCTCGTGCGCGAGCCGGCGCGCCACCTCGCTCCAGGCGGCCGAGCGCTGCGCCGACACCACCTCCGTGATGTCGTCGAACACCATCAGCCGCGCGTCGCCGGGCAGCAGCGCGCCGCGCACCAGCAGGCTCAGCTCCTGGCCCTTGTCGCCGACCTTGAGCTCGAACTGGTCCTGCCACAGCACGCGCTCGCCGGCCTCGGGGCTGGCCAGGTGCAGCTCGAAGCGCTGCTCGACGGCCTGCGCGAAGTCGCCCAGGCCCGGCACGTCGCCCAGCTTGCGGCCCTGGTAGGCCGACAGCGGCACGCGCAGGATGCGTGTCGCGCCGGGGTTGACGGTGTCGATGCGCCAGTGCGTGTCGAACACGATGACGCCCGCAGTGAGGTTGTCCAGGATGGTCTGCAGCCGCGTGCGCGCGCCCTCGACGGCCTGCACGCTGCGGTCGACGTCCGCGCGCGCCTGCCCCAGCTGCTCGGTCATCTGCGCGAACGAGCGCGTCAGGCCGCCGATCTCGTCGCGCGACTCGTAGACCGGCTTGGCGCCGAGGTCGCCCGCCGCGACCGCGCGCATGCCCTCGGCCAGCAGCAGCAGCGGCCGCGCCAGCTGGTTGCCGAAGGTGATGGCGATCAGCACCGAGCCGAACACCGCCAGCACCACGGTCAGCGTCAGCGTGCCCACGTACATGCGGCGCAGGCCCTCGCGCGCGAGGGCGCGCTGCTGGTAGTCGCGATAGGCGCCCTGCACCGCCAACGCGTTGGTGACGACGATCGGCGGCAGCGGCTGCACCGCGAGCAGGTAGCGCTCGCCGTTGTCCAGCGACAGGCTGTTCGACGTCACCTGCACGACGGCGCGGATGCGCGGCGCGACGCCCGTGCCCGGCGAGGCCTCGTCCTCCAGGCCTTCGACCTGGCTCGCCTGCCCGGTGGCGCGCGCCTGGCGGATCAGCGCCGCGGGCGGCCGATCCGGCATCAGCGACGGCCGCGAGCTCGCCGCCAGCACGATCTGGCCGTTGCCCGCCACCAGCGCGAGATCCTGCGCGCCGATCTGGTCGCGCAGGCGCTCCAGCGTCAGCGCGGCGCCGGGCGCATGCGGGTCGCCGACGCGCGCCGCGACGTTGCGCGCCTTCTCCACGAGGTCGGCCGACAGCGTGTCCAGCGTGCCCTTGCCGAGGTTCAGGCCGGCGACCAGCGCGCTGTCGACCTTGGTGTCGAACCAGGCATCGATGGTGCGCGTGACGAACTGCAGCGACACCGTGTAGATCAGCGCGCCCGGCACCACGCCCACCAGCGCGAAGATGGCCGCGAGCTTGAGCAGCAGCCGGCTGCCGAACTTGCCGCTGCGCCAGCGGAAGCCCAGCCGGATGGCCGCGCCCACCAGCACGACCAGCAGCGCGATCGCGACGATCGAGTTGAGCCAGAACAGCCAGACGAAGTTGCGCTCGTACATGGCCGGCTCGCCGGACGCGAGCGACACAACGAAGCCCAGCACCAGCGCCACGCCCAGGAACGCCAGGACCGCGACCGTCCACAGGAAGCGCACCGAGCGCCGGCTCATCGCGAACGACGCGCGCCGGCGGATGGTCATCGAGGTGTCGTCGACAGCCACGGGCCGCTCCAGGATCGCCGGCCTACTCGACCGGCAGCGTGCGCTCGACGCCCAGCTTCCACTCGGACTGCGCGTTGAGGTCCAGCTTCATCGGCGGTGGCAGCTGCGAGGCGTCGAGGTAGAACTGGAAGTCGACGTAGTAGCGGTCGGTGGCGTCGACGCCGGAGTCGGCCACGCGCCAGTGCGCGATGCGCGTGACGGTGGTCAGCGCCTCCTCCAGCGACGGGTACGACTGGCTGAACGCGCCCAGGCTGACGCGCCAGGCCGAGGTCAGCGGCTGGTACGACAGCCGCCAGCTGCGCGCGACGCGCGAGACGCGCTCGTCGCGCCAGTACCAGCGCGGCTTCTTGACCGTGGCCTCGGCGACGAAATAGACCGGCACGCCGCGCCGCAGCGCCTCCTCGACCGCCCGGCTGAGCGTGAGGTTGGCGACGAAATCGAGCATCACGGCGCCGTCCTGGCGCTTGGCGACGATGGACGGCAGCTCCACGCCCTGCGCCCGCGCCGGCGCTGCCGGCAGCGCCAGCCCGGCCAGGCACGCCACGGCCAGCAACGCCGACGCCACGACGCGGCGGGCGTCCTGGGCGAGGCGATTCCAGCGGTGAGGCGTTCGAACCAGGGGCGGGTGCACGATGGCGATGCGAAATGGCGTCGGGCTGACGCGAAGTGGCTTGTCTTGATACGAAATCGCGACGTCAGTTCCCGGCGGTGGCGGCCTCCTTGCGCAACAGCGCGTAATAGAAGCCGTCGGCGACGCCTTGGCCGCCGCCCTCGCCGGGGCGCGACGCCCCGCTGTAACCATTGTCCGGCAGCGGCAGCAGGTGGCCGGGCGAGCGGTCGTCCAAATGGGCGCCGGAGGCGCCGCGGCGTTGCAAAAATGCGTCGATCTGGTGTTGACCTTCCGTTCTGAAGACCGAGCAGGTGGCGTACAGCAGCCAGCCGCCGGGCTTGAGCACGGGCCACAGCGCGTCCAGCAGCTCGGCCTGGACGGCGCCGAGCGCGGCGATGTCCTCGGGGCGGCGCAGCCAGCGGATGTCCGGGTGGCGGCGCACGATGCCCGAGGCGCTGCACGGGGCGTCGAGCAGGATGGCGTCGAAGGGCTGGCCGTCCCACCAATCGGCCGGGCGGCGGCCGTCGCCCGCGCGGGTGCGCGCCGGCAGGCGCAGGCGCGCGAGCGTCGCGTCCACGCGCGCGAGGCGCTGCGGGTCGGCGTCGAGCGCCAGGACGTCGAGATCGGCCAGCTCCAGCAGGTGCGCCGTCTTGCCGCCGGGAGCGGCGCAGGCGTCGAGCACCCGCGCACCCGGCGCCAGGCCGGCGCCCACCAGCAGCGGCGCGGCAAGCTGGGCGGCGGCGTCCTGCACGGAGACGGCGCCGTCGGCGAAGCCGGGCAGGCGCTCCACGGGCACGGGGGCGTCGAGGACGATGGTCTGCGGCGCCGTGAGCCGGCCCGGGAGTCCGGCCGCCTCCAGCCGCTGCAGGTACTGCGCGCCGGTGGCCTGGCGCAGGTTCACGCGCAGGCACATCGGCGGGCGCTCCTGGGCGGCGGCGAGGATGGCCTGCCAGTGCTCCGGCCAGTCGGACTCGAGGCGGGCTATCCACCACTGCGGATGGTTCCAGCGCGCCACGGGCTGCTCGAGCACGGCGGCGACGAGCGTGTCGCGCTCGCGCACGAAGCGCCGCAGCACGGCGTTGAGGAAGGACGCCGAGCGCGGCGCGCGGCGGCGCGCGGCGGTGACGGCCTGGTCGACCAGCGTGTGGTCGGCGTACGGCGGCGCGTCGCCGGGCCACAGCAGGGCGAGCGCGCTCAGCAGCAAGGCCTCGACCTCCGGCGGCGGCGTGCGCGGCGCGAGCGTCGCGCGCAAGGCCTGGGCCGCGCCGAGGCGGCGCAGCACGAGGAAGGACAGCGCCTGCGTGCCCGGCCGCAGCGGCGCGGGGACGGCGGCCAGCACGTCGGTGAGCGAGCGGCCGCCGCGCACGGCCTGCACGGCGTCGGCGGTCTGTTCGAGCAGGCGCGCGAGCGCCGGCGCCTGGCCGGCGGGCGCGGCGCGGGAGGTGTCGTCGGGATTCACCCGTCCAGTCTACCGACCCGGGTTTGCCGTCCGGCGCAAAATACGCGACCCGGAAGCTTTCCCCCTGTTCAGGCCGTCCATGCCCACTCCCGTCCCGCCGACCGACTCCACGCCCAGCGCCGGCGACGCGGGCGCGCGCTCGCTCGCGCTGATCCGAAGCGAG
>DASQCX010000114.1:0-3498 GCA_035634455.1 Burkholderiaceae bacterium | reverse complement strand
GTGCCAGCCGCGAGCGAGCAGGAACTCGACCGCGTTGAGCGGGTTGAGCGCGGACAGGATCTGCGGCGCCTGCGAGATGTGCAGCGCGCCGACGACCGCCAGCAGCCCGAACCACACCACGAGGATCGGTCCGAACGCCTTGCCGAACGCGCCGGTGCCGAAGCGCTGCGCGGAGAACAGCGCCACCAGGATCAGCACCGACAGCGGCACGATGTAGGTCTTGAGCGCGGGCGTGACGACCTCCAGGCCCTCGACCGCGCCCATCACCGTGACCGCTGGCGTGATGACGCTGTCGCCGAAGAACAGCGTGGCGCCGAACATGCCAACCAGCATGATCAGCGTGCGCCGCTGCGGCGTGCCGCCGGCCGCGTGCGCCGCGAGCGCGGTCAGCGCCATCGCGCCGCCCTCGCCGTTGTTGTCGGCGCGCAGGATCAGGATCACGTACTTGAGCGTGACGACCAGCATCAGGCCCCAGAAGATGGTCGACACGGCGCCGACGATGTGCTGCGTGTCGAGCGGCACGCCCATGCCGGTGACCGGCACGAAGATCTCGTGCAGCGTGTACAGCGGGCTGGTGCCGATGTCCCC
This sequence comes from Burkholderiaceae bacterium, assembly GCA_035634455.1. GTDB lineage: Bacteria > Pseudomonadota > Gammaproteobacteria > Burkholderiales > Burkholderiaceae_C > Scleromatobacter. Next base: position 2,910 of record DASQCX010000114.1, on the reverse strand, counting down.
GTAGACGACGCCCAAGGCGCCCAGCGTCATGGCCGCCAGGCCTGCGCCGCTTTGCTTCGTGCCCATGAATCGTCTCTGCAGGAACCGCGGGGTTGGTCGAGCGGGCATTGTGCCCAAGCCCCTGTGCCATGGCTACCGCAGTGCAGCAAACCGTCGTTTCGGCGCTCCGCCCGCGCGAGTGCGCCGTCTTCGTTACAGTGTCGTGACTCCGGACCCGCCATCCCCATGCTGATCAACTGCGTCGCCTACGAGAACGGCAGCAAGCTCGCCGACATCCCGATCGCGGAGATCAGCGACTACCTCGCGCGCCCGGACTGCTTCGTCTGGGTCGCGCTCAAGGACGCCACCGACGAGGAGCTGCTCACGATGCAGCACGAGTTCGACCTGCACGAACTCGCGGTGGAGGACGCGCTGCACGGCCACCAGCGGCCCAAGGTCGAGGAGTACGGCGACACGCTGTTCGCCGTCCTCCAGACGGTGGAGCTGACCCCCACGGACGAGATCGCGACCGGCGAGGTCGACATCTTCGTGGGCCGCAACTTCGTCCTGTCCGTGCGCAACCGCAGCCGGCAGAGCCTGCTGCAGGTGCGCGGCCGCGCGGAACGCGAGCCGCACATGCTGCGCCACGGTCCGGCGTTCGTGTTCTACGCGCTGATGGACGCGGTGGTCGACCGCTACTTCCCCATCATCGACCGGCTCGAGACGGAACTCGAGCAGGTCGAGGACCAGATGTTCGAGCCCGGCACCTCGAAGGCCAACATCCAGCGGCTGTACGAGCTCAAGCGCGACATCGGCACCGTGCGCCACGCGGTGACGCCGCTGATCGACGCCGTGCACAAGCTGTTCAGCGGCCGCGTGCCGGCGGTCTGCGAGAACAACCGCGAGTACTTCCGCGACGTGTTCGACCACCTGCAGCGCATGCAGGGCACGCTGGACAGCCTGCGTGACACCATCGGCACCGCGATCCAGGTCAACCTCGCCAACGTGGCCATCGAGGAGTCGGTGGTCAACAAGCGGCTGGCCGCCTGGGCCGGCATCTTCGCCGTCATCAGCGCCTTCGCCGGCATCTGGGGCATGAACTTCAAGAACATGCCCGAGCTCGAGTGGCAGTGGGGCTACCCGATGGCGCTGGGGACGATCACGATCGTGTGCGTGATCCTGTACCGGCAGTTCAGGAAGTCCGGCTGGCTGTAGCGGCTCAGGCCGGCTGCGACTCGGCGGCGTCGAGCTCGATCTCGACGCGGTCGCGGCCGCCCTTCTTGGCGCGGTACATCGCCTCGTCGGCGCGCTTGATGCCCTCGTTGAGATCCTCGCCGCGGTGCCACTCGGCCACCCCGAAGCTGCAGGTGATGCGCAGGTCCGCGGGCCACGCGGCGTCGGCGATGCGCTCGCGCAGCCGTTCGGCGATCGCGGCGCCGTTCGGGCCCGGCGTGTCGCGGAACACCAGAAGGAACTCCTCGCCGCCCCAGCGCGCGAACAGATCCTCGCGCTGCACCGCGGAGCGCACCAGCTCGGCCAGGCCGCGGATCACCTGGTCGCCGGTGTCGTGGCCCAGGCCGTCGTTGATGCGCTTGAAGTGGTCGATGTCGATGAACACCAGCGTCATCGGGAACGCGTCGTCCTCGCCCAGGCGCACGATGCGCATCAGCTCGTCGGCCAGGCCCTTGCGGTTGAGTGCGCCGGTCAGCGGGTCGGTGCGCGCGATCTCGGCCAGGCTGCGCGTCTCCAGGCGCAGCGATTCGTTGAGCCGCTGCAGCGAGTGCTGGCTGGCCGCGGACACCCGCAGCTGCCGGCGATTGGACATGCTGTCGACGACGAGGTAGCCGAACACCGACAGCATCCAGGCCGCGATGATGCCGAGGCGGAAGGTCGACGCCGGGATCAGCTTGCCGGTGAGCTCGATGCGCTGGACACGGATCGTGTGCGCGCCCGGCTCGACCTTGGGACCGGTGGAGAACGCGAGCCGGGTCGCGTTGCGGAAGTCCGGCGCCTCGAGCGCCAGCGTCATCGGATGCTCGTCGAGCCACCACTGCGCGACCTGGAAGCGCGCCAGCGGCACCGCGTAGCCCTGCGGATAGTCGGCGGGCTCGTAGATCAGCTGGTTGACCTTCTCGGACTCGGCCACGCCCGGCTTCGAATAGGCCGGGTCGTAGTTGCGCACGTAGACGCGCACGCGCTGCTGCGCCTCGGGGCCGGTGGCGGTGATCCACAGCCGCATCGAGTCGTAGCGGCTCAGGTCGATGCCGCGCGGGCCCTGGCCGAACTCGATCTCCAGCTCGCAGAAGGCCCATTCGTAGCCGGCGCGCAGGTCGCAGTCCATGCCGACGCCCTCGCGCGTCACGCGCGCGACGCTGCGGCCGCCCGGGTTGGCGCGGTCGTCCAGCGCCAGCACCCGGTACGGCGAGCGCGCGTCGATCACCAGCGTCGAGGTCATGCCGAACTGGTTCCACAGCAGGGCGATGCCCGTCAGGGCGAGCAGGGCGATCAGCAGGCGACGGAGGACGCGGGCGTGCATGGGGGGACGAAGACGGCGGGAGGCGGCTCTCGGACGGAGATCGGCCCTTGCGCCGCCGTCTTGATGCTCGCTCTCCCGGACATTACACGCGCGTCGCCCGGGTCGCGCGCCCGGGCGGCCCTCGAAACCGGGGCAAGTGCGAAATGTTGAGCGGCCGCGGCGACGTCGTGGCGCCGGGGCGCTCGTTCAGTGGCGCAGGACGGGCGCCTCCAGCTCGCGGACGGCGCCCGCGCCGATCGACGCGCCGAAGCGCTTGGCCAGGCGTTCGGCCACGTTCTCCTGCAGCGTGTAGTCGACCACGTCCTCGGCCTTGACCACGTCGCGCGCGACCGAATCGAGGCTGCCGAAGCGGTCGGCCAGGCCCATCTTGACGGCCTCCTCGCCGTTCCAGAACA
>DASQCX010000113.1:0-3422 GCA_035634455.1 Burkholderiaceae bacterium | reverse complement strand
GGCCGTCTCGTACTCGACGTGCGCCGTGTTGATCGTGATGCCGCGCGCCTTTTCTTCCGGCGCCGCGTCGATCTGGTCGTACGCCTTGGCTTCGCCGCCGAACTTGGTCGACAGCACCGTCGTGATGGCCGCCGTCAGCGTCGTCTTGCCATGGTCCACGTGACCGATGGTGCCGACGTTCACGTGCGGCTTGGTACGTTCGAATTTGCCTTTTGCCATCTTGCGCTCCTAGTCAAGCGTTCGAAAAAAGTCGGGAAAGAAAGGGTGGTGCCCATGGCGCGGATCGAACGCGCGACCTCTCCCTTACCAAGGGAGTGCTCTACCACTGAGCCACATGGGCATCGACACGGGTCTGGACACGGGCCGAAGGGCCTGTGTTCAAACCGCTGCCGACAACGGTCTGACTGTCTTTGCTGTCTTGCCGGCTGCTCCAACACTGGAGCGGGAGACGGGAATCGAACCCGCGTCATTAGCTTGGAAGGCTAGGGTTCTACCATTGAACTACTCCCGCCTGCAGCCAGGGACAGTCTTCGCACTTGGTGGAGGAGGCTGGATTCGAACCAGCGTACGCGTTAGCGGGCAGATTTACAGTCTGCTGCCTTTAACCACTCGGCCACCCCTCCAGGAGCGAAGCCCGCAACTATACCACACGAGTTCGGGGATTGGATAGACCCCCGAGTGCCATCGGCTGCGAAGCGCTGTCACACGCCTGTCGCGGCCCGTCAGTCCAGCGACCACCAATCGACCAGCCCGGCCGTGGCGGCGAAATGGCTGCCGTCGGCCATGAACTCGCGCTTGAAATCGTGCGACGGGTGGCGCGCCCGCAGCACGCGCGCGCCCGAGCCCGGCGGGCAGGCCGAGTCGAAGAACGCCTGGGCCGGCTTGCCCCACAGCAGGAACGTCGGTGGATTCGGCTTTCCAGCCAGAACACGGACGATATCGGCAGTAAGTCCTTGCCAACCACAATTCATGTGCGCACCGGCAGCGCCGACCTCGACCGTCAGGACGGGGTTGAGCATCAGCACGCCCTGGCGCGCCCAGCCGTCGAGCAGCCAGCGCTCGGGCGGCTGCCAGCCCGGCCGGTCGGCCTTGAGGATCTCGAAGATGCGCCGCAGCGACACCGGCCTGCCGCGACCGGCCGAGAACGCGAGCCCGTCGGCGTGGCCGGGGCGCGGGTACGGATCCTGGCCGAAGACGACGACCTTGACCTCGTCCGGCGCCAGCAGCCGCAGCGCGCGGAACGGATCCGGCGGCGCGATCTCGCGCTCGCCCGACATCGCCCTGACGGCAGTGGCGACCGCCTGCTCGGCCGCGGGCGTCCAGCCCGCCAGCACCCGGCGCCAGGCCGGCGGCAGGTGGGCGAAGGCAGCGGGCAGGTCGGCGGCGCGATGGACGCGCGGGACGTCGTCCGCCCCGGCCGGGTCGCCGAACGGCAGGTCCGCCTGGCCGCTCATGGCCTGGGCGCGCCGAACAGCGCCTCGAGCGCGACGCCCGGATCGGCCGCGCGCATGAAGGCCTCGCCCACCAGGAAGGCATGCACGCCGGCGGCCCGCATCTTCGCGACGTCGGCCTGCGCCAGGATGCCGGACTCGGTGACCAGCAGCCGGTCGGCCGGCACGCGATCCAGCAGGCCCAGCGTCGTGTCCAGCGTCACGTCGAACGTGCGCAGGTTGCGGTTGTTGATGCCCAGCAGCGGCGTCTTCAGCCGCAGCGCGCGATCCAGCTCGTCGCCGTCGTGCACTTCCACCAGCACGTCCAGGCCCTGTTCGAAGGCCGCGGCCTCCAGCTCGGCCATCTGCGAATCGGCCAGGCAGGCGACGATCAGCAGGATGCAGTCGGCGCCCATCGCGCGCGCCTCGACCACCTGGTACGGGTCGATCATGAAGTCCTTGCGGATCACGGGCAGCGCGCAGGCGGCGCGCGCGGCGCGCAGATAGTCCTCGCGGCCCTGGAAGAACTGGACGTCCGTCAGCACCGACAGGCAGGCCGCGCCGTGCTTCTCGTAGCTGGCGGCGATGGCGGCCGGATCGAACTGCTCGCGCAGCACCCCCTTGCTCGGGCTGGCCTTCTTGATCTCGGCGATGACCGCGGCGTCGCCACGCGCCACCTTGGCCCGCATGGCCGCGGCGAAGCCGCGCGGCGCGGTCTGGGCGCGCGCCAGTTCCTGCAGGTCGGCCGCGCTGCGCCTGCTGCGGGCGGCGGCGATCTCCTCGCGCTTGACCGTGACGATGCGATTCAGGATGTCAGGCATGGGGCTTCAACTTCTGCGTGACGGCCACGAACTGGTCGAGCTTGGCCTGCGCCGCGCCCGACGCCACCGCCTCGCGGGCGCGCTTGACGCCCTCGGCCACCGAGCCCGCGACGCCCGCGCAGTACAGCGCGGCGCCGGCGTTGAGCAGCACGACGTCGCGCACCGGGCCGTCCTCGTTGGACAGCGCGCGGCGGATGCACGCCACCGACTCCTGCTGGTTGGCCACGCGCAGCACGCGCGAGTCGTACACCGGCAGGCCGAAGTCGCTCGGATGCACGACGTACTCGCGCACCTCGCCGTCCTTGAGCTCGCCCACCAGCGTCTCGCCCGACAGCGACACCTCGTCCATGCCGTTCATGCCGTAGACGACCATCACGTGCTCGGAGCCGAGCCGCTGCAGCACGCGCACCTGGATGCCGACCAGGTCGGGGTGGAACACGCCCATCAGCTGGTTGGGCGCGCCGGCCGGGTTGGTCAGCGGGCCCAGGATGTTGAAGATCGTGCGCACGCCCAGTTCCTTGCGAACCGGCGCCGCGTGCTTCATCGACGCGTGGTGGTTGGGCGCGAACATGAAGCCGATGCCGGTCTCCTCGAGGCAGGTGGCCACGAGCTCGGGCGACAGGTTGATGTGGGCGCCGAGCGCCTCCATCACGTCGGCGCTGCCGGAGGTGGACGACACGCTGCGCCCGCCGTGCTTGGCGACGCGCGCGCCGGCCGCCGCGGCGACGAACACGGACGCCGTCGAGATGTTGAACGTGTGCGAGCTGTCGCCGCCGGTGCCGACGATGTCGACCAGGTTCGTGCGGTCGACCACCGGCACCGGCGCCGCGAACTCGCGCATGACGGTGGCCGCGGCGGTGATCTCGCCGATGGTCTCCTTCTTCACGCGCAGGCCGATCGCGATGGCCGCGATCATGGTCGGCGACATCTCGCCGCTCATGATGCGGCGCATCAGCGCCAGCATCTCGTCGTGGAAGATCTCGCGGTGCTCGATGACGCGCGTCAGGGCTTCGGTGTCGGTGATCGGCATGGAAGGGTTCCCGGATGGAGGCGATGAAGGGGAGGAGTCGGAGTCCTGCGGGCTCCTAGGAGCCCAGGGCGCGGCGGATCTCGTCGATCGCGCGATCGACCTGGGCCGCGTCGACGTCGAGGTGCGTGACGAAGCGCAGCT
>DASQCX010000112.1:0-5690 GCA_035634455.1 Burkholderiaceae bacterium | reverse complement strand
CTACCTGCCGGCGCTGTCGTTCATGGAGGACGACGACCAGTCGACCTACCTCGACGCCTTCCGCGAGCTGATCCTGCCGGCCACCGAGGTGCTGGTGGGCAACCACAAGACGCTCACCGACTTCCTGCTGCCCGAGTGGGATTCCGAGCGCCCGGCCTCGCCGCGCGAGCTGGCCGTGGCCGCGGCCGAGCACGGCACCCGCTTCGTGCTGGTGACCGGCGTGATGCTGCCGGCCAAGGGCAGCGGCCAGTTCATCGACAACGTGCTGGCCTCGCCCCAGGGCGCGCTCACCGGCGAGAAGTTCGAGATGTTCGAGGCCACCTTCGTCGGCGCCGGCGACACCCTGTCGGCCGCGATGGCCGCCCTGCTGGGCGCCGCCGCCGAGCTGCAGGCAGCCGTCGGCGAGGCGCTGCAGTTCCTCGACCAGAGCCTGGACGCCGGCTTCCGGCCCGGCATGGGCGGCGTCGTGCCCGACCGCTTCTTCTGGGCGCTGCCGCCCGGCGAGGACGAAGACGGCGAGCAGACGGTGGAAGACGCGCTGTCGGACGATTCGACCGATGTCGGGGGCTCGCGCAGTGTCCACTAATGAAGCGCTGTTCGAGCGCGCCCAGAAGGTCATCCCCGGCGGCGTGAACTCGCCCGTGCGCGCGTTCCGCGCCGTCGGCGGGACGCCGCGCTTCATCGCCCGCGCCGAGGGCGCGTACATCGTCGACGCCGAGGGCAAGCGCTATGTCGACTACATCGGCTCGTGGGGGCCGATGATCCTCGGCCACGGCCATCCGGCAGTGCTCGACGCCGTGCTGCGCGCCGCGCGCGACGGCTTCAGCTTCGGCGCGCCGACCGAGCGCGAGATCGAGCTGGCCGAGGAGATCATCCGCCACGTGCCCAGCGTCGAGCAGGTGCGCCTGGTCAGCTCGGGCACCGAGGCCTGCATGAGCGCGATCCGCCTGGCGCGCGCCGCCACCGGCCGTTCGCGCCTGATCAAGTTCGAGGGCTGCTACCACGGCCACGCCGACGCGCTGCTGGTCAAGGCCGGCTCCGGCCTGGCCACCTTCGGCCATCCGACCTCCGCCGGCGTCCCGCCCGAGGTGGTGCAGCACACGACGGTGCTCGCCTACAACGACATCGAGCAGCTGGAGCAGGCGTTCGCGGCCCACGGCGGCGAGCTGGCCTGCGTGATCATCGAGCCGATCGCCGGCAACATGAACTTCGTGCGCTCCAGCGTCCCGTTCATGAAGCGGCTGCGCGAGCTGTGCCACCGGCACGGCACGCTGCTGATCATGGACGAGGTGATGACGGGCTTCCGCGTCGCGCTCGGCGGCGCGCAGAGCCTGTACGCGAAGGCGATCCCGGGCTTCGCGCCCGACATCAGCGTGTTCGGCAAGGTCATCGGCGGCGGCATGCCGCTGGCGGCGTTCGGCGCGTCGCGCAAGATCATGGCGCAGCTCGCGCCGCTGGGCCCGGCCTACCAGGCGGGCACGCTGTCGGGCAACCCGGTGGCCACCGCCTGCGGCCTGGCCACGCTGCACGAGATCGCCCGGCCCGGCTTCCACGCCGCGCTCGACGCCCGCACCCGCGAGCTGATGGCCGCGCTGAAGGCCGAGGCCGACGCGGCCGGCATCCCGCTGTCCGTCGACAGCGAGGGCGGCCTGTTCGGCTTCTTCTTCGCCGACAGGCTGCCACACGACTACGCCACGGCGGTCGCCGTCGACAAGGAGCGCTTCAACCGCTTCTTCCACGCGATGCTGGACGGCGGCGTGTACCTGGCGCCGGCGCTGTACGAGGCCGGCTTCGTCAGCGCCGCTCACGGCCCCGCCGAGATCGAACACACGCGCCAGGCCGCCCGCGCCGCCTTCGCCGCGCTCACCGCCTGAATCGCAGTGGCCACGTCCCGACCGACCGAGTACATGGGCCACCCCGCGGTGGCGCTCGCCTCCGACGACGGCGCCCGCGCCACCGTCCTGCTGCATGGCGGCCACCTGGTCAGCTGGATCCCGGCCGGCGGCCAGGAGCAGCTCTACGTCTCGCCCACCAGCCGCTGCGGCGAGGGCGAGGCCGTGCGCGGCGGCGTGCCGGTGATCTTCCCGCAGTTCGCCGCCCGCGGCCCGCTGCCGCGCCACGGGCTGGTGCGCACGCGCGGCTGGCAGCTGGTCGAGATGCCTTCGCACGGCAGGCACGCCCAGGCGGTGCTGCGCTTCGTCGCCGACGAGGCCACGCGCCGGCTGTGGCCGCACGCGTTCGAGGCCGAGATCACGTTCAGCCTCGTGGGCCAGCAGCTCGACATCGAGTTCGCGGTCACGAACGCCGGCGACGCCCCGTTCGAGTTCACTGCCGCGCTGCACACCTACCTGCGCACCAACGACGTGCTCAAGGCCCAGCTCGAGGGCCTGCAAGGCGTCCGCTACGAGGACAACGCCACCGGCCAGTGGCAGCAGCAATGGGGCGACATCACGCAGGTGGTCGGCGAGATCGACCGCCTGTACCACGACGCCCCGGCCGAGCTGGTGCTGCGCGAGATGGGCCGCAAGCTGGCCATCGCGCACGCCGATTTCACCGACGTCGTCGTCTGGAACCCCGGCCCGCAGAAGGCCGCCCAGCTGAGCGACATGCCCGATGACGACTGGCTGAAGATGCTGTGCGTCGAGGCGGCGCGGGTCGTCGACCCGGTCACCCTGCCGCCCGGCGAGGAATGGGCCGGCATGCAGACGCTCATCGCAGGCTGACCCTCAAATTCCAGGCCGGCGCGGTGAAGCCGCCGCCGGCCGAGATCCCGGAGGCCGGGCGCGAAACGTGCATGGCCCCGCGAGACCCGACAAGAAGAATCGTCATGCACATCCACATCCTCGGCATCTGCGGCACCTTCATGGGCGGGCTGGCGGCGCTGGCCCGCGAGGCCGGCCACAAGGTCACCGGCTGCGACGCGAACGTCTACCCGCCGATGAGCGACCAGCTGCGCGCGCTCGGCATCGAGCTGATCGACGGCTACGGCACCGACCAGGTGTCGATCGCGCCCGACGTGTTCGTCGTCGGCAACGCCGTCTCGCGCGGCAATCCGCTGATGGAGGCCATCCTCGACGAGGGCCTGCCCTACGTCAGCGGCCCGCAGTGGCTGGCCGACCACGTGCTGGAAGGCCGGCACGTGCTGGCCGTCGCGGGCACGCACGGCAAGACGACCACGACCGCGATGCTGGCGTGGATCCTGGAGCGGGCCGGCCTCGAGCCGGGCTTCCTCGTCGGCGGCGTGCCGCGCAACTTCGGCGTCTCGGCGCGCCTGGGCAAGCCGCACCAGGCCGGTGGCGCGCGGCCGCTGTTCGTGATCGAGGCCGACGAGTACGACACCGCCTTCTTCGACAAGCGCAGCAAGTTCGTGCACTACCGCCCGCGCACCGCGGTGCTGAACAACCTCGAGTTCGACCACGCGGACATCTTCCCCGACCTGGCCGCCATCGAGACCCAGTTCCACCACCTCGTGCGCACGCTGCCCGCGCACGGCCGCATCGTCGTCAACGCCCGCGAGGAGTCGCTGCAGCGCGTGCTGGAGCGCGGCTGCTGGAGCGAGGTGCAGCGCTTCGGCGCGCGCAAGGAGGAGCCCGGCGCGCTGCGCGCCCGCGGCGAGCCGCACGCGTTCGACGTGCTGCGCGGCTCGATGAAGATCGCGCGCGTCGAGTGGCACCTGCTGGGCGAGCACAACCAGATGAACGCGCTGGCCGCCATCGCCGCCGCCGAGCACGTGGGCGTCGCGCCCGAGGCGTCGGCCGCGGCGCTGGCCTCGTTCGAGAACGTGGCGCGCCGCCTCGAGCTCAAGGGCGAGGCCGGCGGCGTGAAGGTCTACGACGACTTCGCGCACCACCCGACAGCGATCCGCACCACCATCGACGGCCTGCGCCGCAAGGTCGGCGCGCAGCGCATCCTGGCCGTGTTCGAGCCGCGTTCCAACACGATGAAGCAGGGCGCGATGAAGGCGCAGCTGCCGTGGGCGCTGGAGGAGGCCGACCTGTCGTTCTGCCATTCGGGCGGGCTGTCGTGGGACGCCGTCGAGGCGCTGGCGCCGCTGGGCGAGCAGGCGCAGGTCTGCGACACCATCGGGGGACTGGTGTCCGCGGTGGTCAAGGTCGCCAAGCCGGGCGACCACGTGCTGTGCATGAGCAACGGCGGCTTCGGCGGCATCCACGGCAAGCTGCTCGAGGCATTGGCAGGCGCGCGCGCTTGATCACGCACCTGCTGTACCTGCACGGCTTCCGCTCGTCGCCGCAGTCGACGAAGGCGCGCTGGATGGCCGACTGGGTCGCGTGCAACCGGCCCGACCTCGTCTGGGCCTGCCCGCAGCTGCCGCCCTCGCCCGCCGCGGCTCTGGGCGACATCCGCGCCATCGTCGCGGGCTGGCCCGTGGCGACGACCGGCGTCATCGGCAGCTCGCTGGGCGGCTTCTACGCCACCATCGTCGCCGAGCTGCTGGACTGCCGCGCGGTGCTCGTGAACCCGGCCGTCGACCCCGCGCGCGACCTCGCGGCCCACATCGGCCGCCAGACGATGTACCACGCGGCCGACGAGAGCTTCGACTTCCGCGCCGAGTACGTCGCCGAGCTCGCCGCGATGACGCCGCCGACGCCGCTCGCGCATCCGAGGAACGTCCTCGCGATCATCGCCAAGGGCGACGAGGTGCTGGACTGGCGCGAGATGACCGCGCGCTACGCCGACGGCCCCATCAAGCTGATCGCGGGCGGCGATCACGGGCTCACCGACTTCCAGTCGCACGTGCCCGACCTGCTGCGCCACCTCGGGCTCTGACCCCGTCGCGGACAATGGAGCCCTCGCAACCCGCTCCATTTCCATGCGTCTCGCCAACAAGATCGCCGTCGTCACCGGCGCCGCCCAGGGCATCGGCCTGGCCACCGCCCTGAAGTTCGCCCGCGAGGGCGCCAGCGTCGTGGCGTGCGACGTGCACGACGTGGCCGCCGCGGCCGCCGCGGTCGGCGCCGCGTCGGTCGAGGGCGCGGCGTGCATCGGCCAGGTGGTCGACGTCACCGACCGCGCGCAGGTCGACGCGATGGTGGCCGCCACGCTGGCCCGCTTCGGGCGCATCGACGTGCTCGTCAACAACGCCGGCATCACCCAGGACGCGCGCCTGCAGAAGATGACGCTCGCGCAGTTCGACGCCGTCATCGACGTCAACCTGCGCGGCGTGTTCCACTGCACGCAGGCCGTCGCCGACACGATGGTCGCGCAGGGCTCGGGCAGCATCCTCAACGCGAGCTCGGTGGTCGGCATCTACGGCAACTTCGGCCAGACCAACTACGCGGCCACGAAGTTCGGCGTGATCGGCTTCACCAAGACCTGGAGCCGCGAGCTCGGGCCCAAGGGCGTGCGCGTCAACGCGGTCGCGCCCGGCCTCGTCGAGACGCCCATCCTCGCCACCGTGCCCGACAAGGTGCTGCAGCACATGCGCGAGCAGGTGCCGCTGCATCGCCTGGGCAAGCCCGAGGAGATCGCCAACGTCTACGCCTTCCTCGCCAGCGACGAGGCGAGCTACATTACCGGGCAGGCGCATCTCGTCGACGGCGGGATGGCGCTGTAGCGTCATAAAGGCTGGGGCGGAAAGCAAAATGCATATTCTCATCACCGGCGCCGCGGGCATGATTGGGCGCAAGCTGACCGCGCGTCTGGTCGGCGACGGCGCGCTCAATGGCAAA
>DASQCX010000111.1:0-5479 GCA_035634455.1 Burkholderiaceae bacterium | reverse complement strand
CTCGACCCGATGGTCAAACGCGGCTTCCGCGCGCAGCTCAAGAGCGGCAGCCTGCTCACCGGCCAGCTGTACGTGTCGCTGGACTTCGTCAAGGACACCCCGCCGGCGCGCATCGACTGGCGCACGTCGCCGCCGACGCTGCCCACCGCGCAGGGCAGCCTCGACAGCCTGCAGGACTCGCTGGCCTCGCTCGCGCGCAAGCTCGACGCCGTCCCGTACGACCAGCTCGCCAGCGACCTGCACAAGGACCTGGTCGACCTCGACGCCAGCCTGAAGCACGTCGACGCGCTGGTTCAGCACCTGGACACCGGCGTCGTGCCCGAGGCGAAGGACACGCTCGCCGACGCGCGCAAGGCGGTCGAGGACCTGCGCAAGACGCTGGGCACCGTCGACCAGACCGTCGGCCCGCAGGCCACCAGCGCGCTCGGCGAGGTCTCCAAGGCCGCGACCTCGCTCAAGGCGCTGGCCGACTACCTCGAACGCCATCCGGAGTCGCTCCTGAAGGGCAAGCCGGAGGATCCGAAATGACGAAGAACCGCCTCCCGATGCTCGCGATCCTGGCGACGGTCGCCGGCTGCGCCGCGCCGCCTGACCATTTCCACACGCTGCGGCCGGCCGTCGCGCCCGGCGCGGCGCCCGCGTCCGCGCGCGAGGCGTCGCGGCTGCTGGCCGTCGGGCCGGTGACGGTGCCCGACGCGCTGGCGCGCGACGAGTGGGTGATCCGCAGCGGCGACACCGGCGTGCAGGTCTACGACCACCAGTTGTGGACGCAGGGCGTGGGCGCGGACATCGCGCAGTCGCTGGTCGACTACCTCGACCGCGGCGGCCTGCCCGACGGCCTGCGGGCCGACGCCGGCCCCACCGGCTCGGGCAGCGGCGCCGACCTCGATCGCCCCGCGCCGCTGCGGGTGCGCGTGCAGGTGTTGCGCCTGGACTCGATGTTCATCCCGACGCCCGCGATCTTCGACGACGTCCGCTGGACGATCGAGTGCCTGCCCTCGGGCGCGTCCCTGGGCCCGGTCGATCGTGGCCGCTACCGCGTGGTGCGCACCGGGGAGCGCGAGGCCGGCGGCCCGGCGCCCGCGGCCGACACGCGTGTCGACGAGTCGCAGCGCCGCTTCGACCAGCTCGCCCGCGCGCACTCGGACACCGTGCGCCTGGTGGCCGAGGACGTCGCCGCGGCGCTGCGCGCGACCGCGGCCGAGCGCGCGCAGGCCTGCGTCGCGCCGGACTAGCCATGTTCGCCCGCCTGCGCCGCGCCTGGGGCCGCCCCGCCGGAGGCTCGCTGCCGCGCCTGGCGGAAGCCGCGCTGGACGACGGCGTCGACGCGCTCGCGCCGCGCATCCCCGTGGCCGCGCTGCGCGACGACCTGATCGCCTGTGCCGAGTGCGACGCGCTGCACCGGCGCTCGCGCGTGGACGGCATCGGCGAGGAGACCGACGACGTCGTCCCCTCCGGCCGCCACTACGAATGCCGGCGCTGCGGCGCGACGCTGGGCCTGGCGCGCCACGCCAGCTTCGACCTGCCGCTGGCGCTCGCGCTGGCCGGCCTCGTCGCGCTGGCGATCGCGCACCTGAACGACGTGCTGCTGATCGACATCCAGGGCCAGGTGCGCGAGGCCACGGTGTGGCAGGCGGCCTGGACGCTCTACGACGACGGTGCCTGGTTCATGTGCGGCCTGGTGCTGTTCACGACGCTGCTCAACCCGCTGGTGCAGCTGGGCGCCGCCGCCTACGTGCTGCTGCCGCTGCGCCACGGCCAGCGGCCGCCCGGCTTCGACGTCGTGCTGCGCGCCATGGAAGCCGTCCGGCCATGGGTGATGGTGGAGGTGTTCATGCTGGGCGTGCTGGTGGCCTACGTGAAGCTCAACGGCCTGGCCAGCGTCGTCACCGGCCCCGGCCTGTGGGCGTTCGCCGCCGTCATGATCCTGGCCGCCGCGATGGCCTCGGCGTTCGACCACGAGCACGTGTGGGCGTCGACGGCGCGGCTGCGGGCGCAAGGCCGCCACCGACGCTGAGCCCCGCTATCCGGCCGGGTGCACGGTATAGGCGCCGAGCCCGGCGTGCCGCGTCAGCCAACGGTAGCCGGTCGTGAAGCCCGGCCAGTTGACCGTGTGCCGGCCGCGCGGGTCGACGTACCAGTTGCCGCAGCCGGTGAACACGGTGCCCCGGATGCGGCGCTGCAGCCGCGCGTTGTAGCGCTCGAACGGCGGCGCGCCCACCTCGATGGCGGCGCCGCGCGCCGCGCGCAGCCGACGCAGGCAGCGCATCACGTGCGCGACCTGGCACTCCAGCATGAACACGATGGAGCTGTGGCCGAGGTTGGTGTTGGGGCCGTACAGCATGAAGAAGTTCGGGAAGCCGGGCACCGTGATGCCCAGCCACGCCCGGGCGCCGTCGGCCCAGGCCTCGTCCAGCGTGCGGCCGCCGCGCCCGCGTATCGTCATCGGCGCCAGGAACTCGTGGGCCGCGAAGCCGGTGCCCAGCACGATGGCGTCGGCCTCGACCTCGCGCCCGCCCGCGACGCGCACGCCCGCGGGCGTGACGGCCTCGATGCCGTCCGTGACCAGCTCCACATTGGTCCGCGAGAACGTCGGCAACCAGTCGTCGGAGACCAGCACGCGCTTGCAGCCGATCGTGTAGCGTGGCGTCAGGCGATCGCGCAGCGCGGCGTCCGGCACCTGCTTGCGCAGCAGTGCGCGCGCTGGCCGCGAACCGACGAGGTCCATCAGCCACGGCAGGCGCGTGAAGCCGACGGCGCGGGCGTCGTGCTGCAGGTAGATCAGCGCGCGATGCGCCGCCATCAGCCACGGCCAGCGCGCGAAGCGGCGCCGCTCGGCCTCGGAATACGCGCGGTCGCCGCGCGGCAGGATCCACGCCGGCGTGCGCTGGAACACAGTCAGCCGCGACGCCGCGCGCGCGAGCTCCGGCACGAACTGGATGGCCGACGCGCCGGTGCCGATCACCGCGACGCGCTTGCCGCGCAGGTCGACGTCGTGGCGCCACTGCGCCGAATGGAACACCGGCCCGCGAAAGCCGGCCAGGCCGGGCAGCGCGGGGATCACCGGCCGCGTCAGCAGTCCGACCGCGCTCACAAGCGCATGGGTATGACCTGAATGCGCCTGGCCGCGCGGGTCGCGCCACTCGACGCGCCACAGCGACGTCGCCTCGTCGAACGTGGCCGAGGTCACCTCGCAGCCGAAGCGGATCTGCTCGCGCACGCGGTGCTTGTCGGCGCAACGGCGCAGGTAGGCCAGGATCTCGGCCTGCGGCGAATACGTGCGCGTCCAGTCCGGGTTCGGCTCGAACGAGAACGAGTACAGGTGCGACGGGATGTCGCAGGCCGCGCCCGGATAGGTGTTCTCGCGCCAGACGCCGCCGACGTCGGCGCCCTTCTCCAGCAGCAGCACGCCCTCCTCGCCCGCGCGCCGCAGCGCGATGGCCATGCCCAGGCCGCCGAAGCCGGCGCCGATGATGATCGCCGCCCAGGGGGTCGTCGTGCTGCCGCGTCCGGAATCGTCCATCGCCGCACTGTAGGGCGCGCGGTGCGGCGGACGGGGCGTGGATATCCCTCAGCGCGGCGAGAGGCCCGCGATCTCGGCGAGCAGGCTGTACGACCTCCGCCGCGCCGCGGGATCGAAGATCGCCGACACCACCATCAGCTCGTCGGCCCCGCTGTACTCGGCGAAGCGCTCGAGGCCCTGGCGCACGGTGTCGGGCGAGCCGACGACGGAGCACGCGAGCATGTTCTCGGCCATCTGCTTCTCGGCGGGCGACCAGTAGCTGTCGATGTCGGCTATGGGCGGCAGTTGCGGTCCGGGGCGGCCGCGGCGCAGGTTGGCGAACGACTGCTGGTGCGTCGTGAACAGGCGCCTGGCCTCGGCATCGGTGTCGGTCACGACCACGTTGACACCGGCCATCGCATGCGGCGACTGCAGCTGCGGCGAGGGCTTGAACAGCTCGCGGTACAACGCCATCGCCTGCGTCAGCGCGTCGGGCGCGAAGTGCGACGCGAACGCGTACGGCAGGCCCAGCGCCGCGGCCAGCTGCGCGCCGTAGGTGCTGGAGCCGAGGATCCACAGCGGCACGTCCAGCCCCGCGCCGGGGAAGGCCTGCACCGTCTGGCCGGGGCGCACCGGCTGGAACAGCGCCTGCAGCTCCTGCACGTCCTCGGGGAAGGTGTCGGCCGCGCGCGGGTCGCGCCGCAGCGCGCGCGCCGTGGTCGGGTCGGTGCCGGGCGCACGGCCGAGGCCGCAGTCGATGCGACCCGGATACAGCGAGGCCAGCGTGCCGAACTGCTCGGCGATCACCAGCGGCGAGTGGTTGGGCAGCATGATGCCGCCCGAGCCGACGCGGATCGTGGACGTGCCCTGCGCGAGGAAGCCGATCACCACCGACGTCGCCGCGCTGGCGATGCCCGTCATGTTGTGGTGCTCCGCCACCCAGTAGCGCGCGTAGCCCAGCCGCTCGGCGTGCTGCGCGAGCGCGAGGCTGTTGCGCAGCGCGTCGCCGGGGGTCGAGCCCTGCTGCACGGGGACGAGGTCGAGGACGGACAGCGGCGGGAGCTTGGAGGACGAGGACATCGGACGGGAAACGGAAGCGGGATGCGAGGTCGCCACCTTACGATGCAATGCGAGACCGAGGCGCCGCCAGGGGCGCCTCGTCCCGTGCTAGGCGGACTTCGCGGGGTCGGCCGCGGGCGCCGCCGTCGAAGCCTCGCCCCAGCCGCCACCGAGTGCGCGGATCAGGCCGACGGTCGCCTGGTACTGCGCCGCGCGCACCTGCACCGCGACGCGGCGATCGGCGAGCTCGCTGCGGCGGGCGTCGAGCAGCTCGAGCTGGCTGACGAGGCCGTTGCGGTAGCGGGCGTCCGACAGCCTGGTCGCGCGCGCGGCGGCGTCGACGGCCACCTTCTGCGCGCCGGCCTGGTCGGCCAGCAGGCGCAGCGAGGCGAGCTGGTCCTCGACGTCGCGGAAGGCGACCAGCACCTGCTCGCGGTAGGTCGCGGCGGCGATGTCCCATTGCGCGTTGGCGGTCTGGACGCCGGCCTCGCGGCGGCCGCCGTCGAACACCGGCAGCGACAGCAGCGCGCCGATGCCCCACGAGCGCGCCGACCACTTGAACAGGTCGCCGAGGTCGGTCGACGCATAGCCGCCGTTGGCGGTCAGCGCGACGTCAGGGAACCAGGCCAGGCGCGCGACGCCGGCGCGCGCCTCGGCGGCCTGCATCGCGAGCTGTGCGGAGGCGACGTCGGGGCGGCGCGTCAATACGGTGCCGGGTACGCCGGCGGGGATGCCGGGCAGCGCGCCGTTCCAGTCGGCCTCCTTCAGCGCGAAGGCGGTCGGCAGTTCGCCGAGCAGCACGGCCAGCGCGTGCTCGCGCAGCGCGCGCTCGCGGTCGAGCGCGAGCGCCTGCTCGAGTCGGGCGGGCGCCGCCGCGGGCTCGAGGTCCATGAGGACGACGCCGAGGTTGTGGAGCGC
>DASQCX010000110.1:0-2608 GCA_035634455.1 Burkholderiaceae bacterium | reverse complement strand
GTCGTTGATGTAGCCCTTCCAGCCGACGGTCGTGCGCGGCTTCTCGAAGTAGATCCGCATCACGATCGCGAGCTCGCCGCGAAGCTCGGCGAGCGCGGCGAGGCGACGCGCGTAGTCGAGCGCCTCGTCGTGATGCGCGTGTACTTCGAGAAGCCGCGCACCACCGTCGGCTGGAAGGGCTACATCAACGACCCGCGCCTGGACGGCAGCTTCCGCATCAACGAGGGCCTGCGCAAGGCGCGCGAGCTGCTGCTGGACGTCGCCGCCATCGGCCTGCCCGCGGGCACCGAGTTCCTCGACCTGCTGAGCCCGCAGTACATCGCCGACCTCGTCTCCTGGGGCGCCATCGGCGCGCGCACCACCGAGAGCCAGAGCCATCGCCAGCTGGCCTCGGGCCTGTCGTGCCCGGTGGGCTTCAAGAACGGCACCGACGGCGGCATCAAGGTGGCGGCCGACGCCATCCTCGCGGCCAACGCCTCGCACGCGTTCATGGGCATGACGAAGATGGGCCAGGCGGCCATCTTCGAGACGCGCGGCAACGCCGACTGCCACGTGATCCTGCGCGGCGGCAAGAAGCCCAACTACCAGTCCGCCGACGTCGCCGCCGCCTGCGGCGCGCTCGCCGAGCGCGGCCTGCGCCAGCAGGTGATGATCGACTTCTCGCACGCCAACTCCGAGAAGAAGCACCAGCGCCAGGTCGACGTCGGCGCCGACGTGGCCGGCCAGATCGCCGGCGGCGACGCCCGCATCACGGGGGTGATGATCGAGAGCCACCTCGCCGACGGCCGCCAGGACCTGAAGCCGGGCGTGACGCCCGCCTGGGGCGTGTCCATCACCGACGCCTGCATCGGCTGGGCCGACACCGAGCCGCTGCTGGGCCGCCTCGCGCAGGCCGTGCGCGAGCGCCGCGCCGCGCGCCGATGAACGGCACGACGGGATCGGCCGACGTCGAATACGTCGGCTTCTGGGCGCGCGTGGCCGCCTCGCTGATCGACCTGGTCGGCGTGATGTTCGTCGTGGTGCCGGTGACGGTGTTCCTGCTCGGCGACGGCTGGGCCTACGCGCAGGGCGGGGCGGCCTTCTTCGTCAACTGGGTCGTGCCGGGCGCGGCCTACGTGGCGTTCTGGGTGTTCAAGAGCGCGACGCCGGGCAAGATGGCGATCAAGGCCGTCGTGGTGGACGCCCAGACCGGCGCCGCGCCGGACTTCTGGCAGGCGCTGACGCGCTACGTCGGCTTCTTCGTGTCGGTCACGCCGTTGTTCCTCGGCTTCGTCTGGGTCGCGTTCGATCGACGCAAGCAGGCCTGGCATGACAAGATGGCGCGCACCGTGGTGATCTATCGCCGCCGCTGAAACATCTTTCCGCGCGCGGCATCGACGACAGGAGCGAGCGATGCAACGAGTGACCGGAATCGGCGGCGTGTTCTTCAAGGCGCGCGACGCGCAAGCCTTGCGCGCCTGGTACAAGCGCCACCTGGGGCTGGACATCCAGAGCTGGGGCGGCGTCGCGCTGCCGCCCGCGCCCACGCAGCCGGCAGACAGCAAGACGCCGCGCGCCTCGCACTCGGCGTGGTGCATCTTCCAGGCCGACAGCGACTACCTCGGCGCCGCGCCCTTCATGATCAACTACCGCGTCGCCGACCTCGACGCGCTGCTCGCGGTGCTGCGGCAGGAAGGCTGCGCGGTCGACGACAAGACCGACAGCTCCGAGTTCGGCAAGTTCGGCTGGGTGACCGACCCGGAGGGCAACCGGGTCGAACTCTGGCAGCCGCCGGGCTGATCAGACCCGCTCGACGACCAGCGCGATGCCCTGGCCCACGCCGATGCACATCGTGCACAGCGCGTAGCGGCCGCCGGTGGCGTGCAGCTGGTTGACGGCCGTCGTCACCAGGCGCGCGCCGCTGGCGCCCAGCGGGTGACCCAGCGCGATCGCGCCGCCATTGGGGTTGACGCGCGCGTCGTCGTCGGCCACGCCCAGCTGGCGCAGCACGGCCAGGCCTTGCGCGGCGAAGGCCTCGTTGAGTTCGATGACGTCCATCTGCGCGATGGTCAGGCCCAGGCGCGCCAGCAGCTTCTTGGACGCCGGCGCCGGGCCGATGCCCATGATGCGCGGCGCGACGCCCGCCACCGCCATGCCCAGCACGCGGGCGCGCGGCGTCAGGCCGTACTGCCTGGCGGCCGCGGCGCTGGCCAGCAGCAGCGCGCAGGCGCCGTCGTTGACGCCCGACGCATTGCCGGCGGTGATCGTGCCGCCGGGGCGCACGATGGGTTTGAGCTTGGCGAGCGCGTCGATGGTCGTGTCGGGCCGCGGATGCTCGTCCCGATCGACGAGCGCGGGCTCGCCCTTGCGCACGAGCGGGACGGGCACGATTTCTTTCGCCAACCTCCCCGTAGCGAGCGCAGCCGCGACGCGCCGCTGACTCCGGTGCGCGAACGCGTCCTGATCGGCGCGCGTGACGCCGAAGCGCTCGGCGACGTTCTCGGCCGTCATCCCCATCGGGATGTAGACGTTCGCGATCGGCGCGTCGTCGCCGAGCAGCTTCGGGTGGAGCTCGGCGACGTCCTTCGGGTAGCCCTGCACCTGCGTGATCGACTCGACACCCGCGGCG
>DASQCX010000109.1:0-4835 GCA_035634455.1 Burkholderiaceae bacterium | reverse complement strand
CGCACCTTGCCCTCGGCCTCCAGCGCCTGCAGCTCCGCGGTAGCCAGCGCCTCGATCTCGGGCACGACGAGGTCGGGCTTCTCGCGCTCGATCAGCGCGCGCAGCGCCACCGGGTCGCTCATCGTGATCGTGTGCGCGTGGTGCGCGACCTGCTGGCCGGGCGCGTTCTCGTAGCGGTCGACGGCGATGGTCTCGACGCCCAGGCGCTGCAGCGCGATCAGCACTTCCTTGCCGAGTTCGCCGCTGCCCAGAAGCATCACGCGGGTGGCGGCCGGGCTGAGCGGGGTGCCGAGGGGCTTGTTGTAGGTGGTCATGGTTTCGACGGGGACGGATGGAAAAAGGGATCAGGCCTTGTTCGGCGCGGGCTTGAACACGCCTTCGCAGGCGGCGTGCTGCGGATCGGCCGCGGGCAGCTTCGCGCACAGGCCGTTGACCTGTGCGCTCAGGTGGTCGACGACGGCCTGGTGCTTGCCGCCCGCGTTCCACTTCTGCAGCGTGGCGCCGACGCGCTGCAGCGAGCGACCGCTGCGCTGGTCGAACGCGTTGGACTGGCCGGCGGCGTCGTTGAACACGGACCGCGCGGTCGCCTCGATGCGCTTCGAATCGTTGGGCGCCAGCTCGACCAGCGCCTTCAGGTAGCTCGAACCCCACTGCAGGCGCGTCGCCGGGCCTTCGCTCTTGTCATACGCCTGCTGGTACCACTGCAGCGCCTCGGCCGTGCGGCCCTGCTTGCGCGCGTTGGAGCCCAGCTCGCTCATGAGGTAGTACGGCGAGTGGCTCTTGGAGAGGCTGGACTTCAGCAGCGCCTCCGATTCCTTCCACAGGCCGGCCTCCTCGAGCAGCTGGCTGGTGCCGGGGATCACGGCCTGGCGCTCGAACGCGTTGCTGACCTCGCGGTCGGTGGTCGCCGCTGTGTCGCGCACCTCCTTGACCAGCGCCGCCGGCAGCCTGGGATGCATCGCGTCCTTGGGCTGGTCGATGCGCGCCAGGTCGACGCGCGCGAACAGCGCGCCGAGGCGATCGCCGCGCGACAGCGTCGTGTCGGCCTGCAGGCGCGTCAGCGCGGCGTCGAACGACGCGACGAGCTTCCGGCGTTCCGCGCCCGGCTTGGGCGCGAGCGCGGTGACGATGTCGGTGGCGCCGTTGGTCAGCACGTCCATGTAGGTGCGGCTGAGCGCGGGGTCGGCCAGCACCTGGTCGACGCGGGCCCGCGTGGCGGCGTCGGGCGCGGGCGGGTTCTTCTCGTCGCTGTCGGCGATGGACTTCAGCGCCAGCCGCGTGCACGCCGCCGACTCGCTCGTCGGGCAGCTTGCCGCCAGCTTGCGCAGCAGCGGGCCGCGCTCGGCCGCGGGCACGGCCTGCGCGCCCTCGTCGGTGTCCCACGAGTAGAACGCCAGCAGGCGCCACTCGCTGCCCGCGAGCGGCTTGCCGGCGCGCGCGTCGGCCAGCACCTGCGCGATCGGGCGGCCGCTGGCCAGGCCCAGCTGCAGCAGCTGCATCACCTGCGCGGCATCGACCTCGCCCGGCAGGCGCGTGAGTTCCTTGCGATCCGGGCTGAACAGGATCAGCGTCGGATAGCCGACGACCTTGAACTTCGTGCCCAGCTTCTGCGCACCGGGCGCGTCGCCGTCCAGGTGCACGGCGACGAAGCTCCTGGACTGCTCCGCGAAGTCCTGGCGGTTGAACAGCGTCGCCTTGAGCTGGTTGCACGGCGGGCACCACACGGCGCCCCAGTACAGCAGCACCGGCTTGTTCTGCGCCCTGGCGGCGGCGAAGGCCTTGTCGATGTCGGCGTCGCTGCTCGCCTCCTGCCAAGCCACGTTGCCGGGCGGCGGGCCGTCGACGGCGTGCGCGGCGCCGCCGAGACCGGCCAGCGCCGCGGCGAGCGCGACGGCCAGGACGGACGACTTCAGGGGGCGGGCGGAGGATGGCGACAAGCGGATCATCGAGACGGTCTCCAGGGTATGGGATGAGCGGCCCCCCGCCGGCCACTGCCACCGGGTGGGCGGCGGGCGGCACGGACGGGCCGGCGCGGAAAGCGCGTATTGTCCGCGACGGCCGGCCCGCGCGGGCGCGCATGCTCATGCGTCACGCGCACGAGGGCGCGAGGCGTCAGGCGGGCGCGTCGCCGGCGGGCTCGTCGTCGTCCTTGCCCGGGCAGCCGAGCGACTGCTGCGTCGACTCCGCGGCCGGCTCCGGCGTCGCGCGCGCCAGCGCCATCCAGGTCGCGAACGGCAGGCGCAGCGCACGCCGCGGGGCCGGGCGCAGCACGTCCAGCACGCCGTCGCGCTCGACCATGACGCCGTAGTCCTCGGGCACGTCGCCGGCGTCGCCGATGCCCTCGGCCAGCACGTACCAGCACTCGCGCGCCATCTGCCGGTAGGCCTCGCCCTTGGCCGGCTTGCGCAGGTCGCCGAGCAGGTCGGCGCGGCGCACCTTGATCTCGTGGACGACGGGCTCGAGGTAGTCCTCCACCGTCGTGTGGCGCACCGAGAACAGATCGGGCATCGCGACCGTCCAGCGCCCGGTGCCCGCCGCGTCGTCGCCGGTGCGCACGCGCAGCGACAGCCCGCGCCACGCGATGCGCCCCGCGCGCTGCATGGCGACGGCGACGCGGCCGATCAGCGCCTCGTGGGCGTCGCGCGCCGCGCGGTTGCGCGCGAGCGTGGCGGCCAGCACCTGGATCCCCGCGTCGGTGACGCGCAGCGTCTCGCGGCCGTCGCTGTCGCGCAGGCGCTCGACCCAGCCGGCAGCCAGCAGCTCGACCTCGACCAGGTCCTGGCTCGGCCAGCCGGCCGAGCGCCAGATCGCGCGCAGGCGGCGGCGGTGCAGCTCGCCCAGGGCGGGCGGGGGAGTGGGAATCATGTCGGGCACACGAAAGTATCGGACTACTACCCGCTCACGGCATGAGCTTTGAACAATCAGATCGTCCCTTCAACCACCCTCCAGGAGACAAGCATGGGCAAGAAGATCCTGATGATCTGCGGCGATTTCGGCGAGGACTACGAGACGATGGTGCCGTTCCAGGCGCTGCTGGCCGTCGGCCATGTGGTGCACGCGGTCGCGCCCGACAAGAAGGCCGGCGACTACGTGACGATGGCCATCCACGACTTCGACGGCGCCCAGACCTACAGCGAGAAGCCCGGCCACCGCTTCACGCTCAACGCCAGCTTCGCCGACGTCCGCGCCGAGAGCTACGACGCGCTGGTCGTGCCCGGCGGCCGCGCGCCCGAGTACCTGCGCATGAACGCGCAGGTGGTGGCGATGACCAAGCACTTCCTTTCGGCGGGCAAGCCGGTCGCCGCGATCTGCCACGGCGCGCAGCTGCTGGCCGCGACGGGACTGATCAAGGGCCGCAAGGTCTCGGCCTACCCGGCCTGCCAGGTCGAGGTCGAGCTGGCCGGCGCCGAGTACATGGGCATCCCGGTCGACCAGGCGGTCACCGACGGCAACCTGGTGACGGCGCCCGCGTGGCCGGCACATCCGGCGTGGATCGCGCAGTTCCTGGCGGTGCTGGGCACGCGGATCAGCGTGTAAACCCGCGGGTCCGCCCCTGGCGAGCCCGGCCGGGCGGGCGTACATTGCATTGGTCCGGAAGGGGCCGCATCCCGCGCCCCTGCCGCTGAAGCCGCGCGCCAGAAGCGACGCGGCCGGGCCAAGGAGACAACCGCATGTGTGAAATCTTCATCAGCGCCGATCCTGCGAGCTACGAGAGCCGCACGCGCTCGGTCCGCCTGCACGGCGTGGTCACGAGCATCCGGCTGGAGCACTTGTACTGGGAGGTGCTCGAGGAGATCGCCCGCCGCGACGGCATGAGCGTCACGCACCTGATCGAGAAGCTCTACGACGAGCTGGTGGCCGCGCGCGGCGGCGTCGGCAATTTCGCGTCGTTCCTGCGCGTCAGCGCGCTGCGCTACGAGGCGCTGGTGGCGCGCGGCCGCATCCCCGCGGACACCGGCGTGCCGATCCGCTCGCTCGACGCGAAGGCCGTGCTGCGCGAGCTGCCGCGCGGCTGGACCGCGCCGCCCGAGGCGGTGGCATCGGGCGCGGACGCCCCGCCCGCGCGCGCCCTGCAGCGGGCGCTCACGCGCCTGCCGCACTGAAGCCGAAACGCTTCAATCCACGCGGAATCGTCCCGGCGAGGCGTTGACCTTCGCCGCGGACGCGTCCAACGCTTCCGAGCACGCGCTCATCGTCCGCGCCAGCATGTCGATGAACGCGCGCGTCTTCGCGGGCATCAGGCGGCGGCCGGGGAACACGGCCCAGCAGTCGACGTCCGGCAGGCACCACGCGGGCAGGACGCGCTGCAGCTCGCCGCGCGCGATGTAGGGCTCGGCGAAGAAGTCGGCGACGGCCACGACGCCGGCACCGCTGCGCGCCAGCCGGATCAGCACGTCGGGCGAGTTGGCGCGCATGTGCTGGCTCGGGACGATCTCGTGCGCCGGCGCCGCGGCGCCGCGACGCGACTTGGCCGGCGCGTCGTCCGGGCCCTTGGCCTGCCCGGCCTCGCGCGGCGACAGCGCCCACGGGATCGCCTCGCCCGAGCGCGACAGCAGCATCAGCGCGGGCATCGTGAGCAACGCCTCGGGCGCCAGCGGGTCGCCGTGCTGGCGCAGCAGCGAGGGCGCGGCGTACAGGCCGGTGGTGAAGACGGCCAGGCGGCGCGCGGCCAGCTGGGTGTCGTCGGGCAGCGCGCCCATGCGGATGGCCAGGTCGAAGTTCTCGCCGATCAGGTCGACGCGGCGCGGCGACAGGTCCAGCTCCAGCGCGACTTCCGGAAAGTCACGGATGAACCCGGCCAGCGGCCGCTCCAGCGTGGTGCTGGCGAAGTCGGC
>DASQCX010000108.1:0-1692 GCA_035634455.1 Burkholderiaceae bacterium | reverse complement strand
GGGAATAGGTCTCGCCCCCACAGTCGCCGCGCCGAGGTCTTGCTGCTAACGACGCCGCGCGCGAACAGGTCGCGCCACGACAGGTAGCGCTCAGGCCGAGGCTCGCCCGGCGGGGCCTTAGTTTGGTTGAGGTCCAGGTTGTCCTCCACGGGTTGTCGTGGAGGATTTTTACCAAGCACGGCCCGGTCGCCGTGCCTCCCACAGATGTCAGGGTCTAGCGCGGACGCCGGCGTTCAGGGTGAAGCCGGCCGCGCAGGTAAGACCTCAACGCTTTCGCAGGCACGCCGTAGCCCTCGTCGTCAAACACCTGCCAGATTGCAGCATCGAGGCTTAGGCCGTCGCGCATGAGGCGGCGCACGCGCTCGGCCGCGAATTCCAACTTCAGCTCGGCCCACGACGCGCGCTTGTAGGTCGGCAACGGACGGCCGCCGGGCTTGGCCTTGAGCCGGTGGCGCTTCAGTAGGTCGATGAGCAAGTCGGCCTCTGCTCGTGTCAGCACCAGGCCGTCATTCGTCAACTGATGACGCAGCAACCGCACCAGTCGGCTAAGGTCGCCGCGCCGGTTGGTGCCGCCCTCGCTCTTGTTGGCTCGCCAACAATCGGCGACTCGAATCGCCTCAAACATTGCCGAGTCCTCGTAGCGTTCGAAGCCGTCTAAATCGTCGACGAGACGGCGGGACTGCGTCGCCCAGTCGGCGGCGGCTTTATGCAGCTGTGCTCCAAGCGTGGCCTTACGGTACGCCACTCATCCCTCCTTTGCCCGCAACGTCACCACGTTGCTTCGCGTCGGCGCGACGATGGCGCGCAGCGCCGCCGCCCATTTCTCCAACGCCTCGCGCTTCTCATCCTCGTAGGCGTGGCGCGCTCGCCGAACTCGCAGCTGAATACGCAGTCGCCGGACCGAAAACGTGGAAGCGTTGCGAGCAACGCAAGCACGTCTTCGGTCAACGGAATCTGATGCTGCTGGCCGGTCTTAAAGCGGGCGGCCGGCACGGTGAACAGCTTGCGCGCGAGGTCGACCTCGCCCCAGCGCGCGCCGGCAACCTCGTTCAACCGCGCGCCGGTCAGTAACAGCAATTGGTAGAGCGGCCCCCAAGGATAAGGGAGCCGCGCGGCCGCGCGCCCCAGCGCTCGCAGCTCGTCGTCGCTCAGCACCCGCTCGCGCGCAACCTTGCGGCCGATGACGCTCTGGCGCCGGATGCGGTCGCACGGGTTGTGCTCGATGAGGTCGCGCTCGAGCCCGTAGGCGAACAGCGCGCGCGTGGCGTCGAGCAGGTTGTGGGCGTAGGCGCCGGAGGTGCCGCGCGCCGCCGCGCGCTCGATGGCGTCGCGCACATCGCGATGGTCGAGTTCGGCCAACGGTCGGTCGTGCCACGCTGGCAGCAGGTCGCGTCGGATGGCGGCGGCGACCGCCTGGCCGCGCCGTTGGTGCCTGAGCTTGCGGGCCTCGAACTGCGCGAACACGACGCCGACGGTGGCGGCGGCGGCACGCGCGGCGGCCTCGCGTTGCTTGCGCTGCTCGGCCTTCGGGTCGCCGCCGGAGTGCAACAGCTCGATCCATCGCCTAGCGATGGTTCGTGCCTGTTGCACTGTTACCTGGCCATGTTTACCAATGGCGCGGCGGATGGGCGTGCGCGCGCCGATGCGGGTGCGCAGCTGCAGCGTGATGTTGCCGCTGGGGTGAACGACGGC
>DASQCX010000107.1:0-3645 GCA_035634455.1 Burkholderiaceae bacterium | reverse complement strand
ATCCTGCTGGTGCAGGCCGTCGACGCTGACGACGAGCACGTGCTCGATGCCGCGGCGATGGTCGTCGGCCAGTGCGAGGGTGGCGCTGGCCAGCAGCGCCGTTCCGAGAAGAAGCGTCTTCATGGTGTCTCGAGGGGTTGGTTGTCGGGGTGCGGCAAGCGAAGGCCACCCCGCAATCTCGCCATCCACCATGACCAGCCCGTGACTTTTTCCACACCCGGGCATCGCCAGGCTTGCGCGGGCCTGAAGATCGGGCTCAGCGCACCAGGAAGCCGTTCCTGAGCGGATCGCGCTCGTCGAGCACCCAGGTCGCGAAGCCGCAGACGTGGGCCGCGCCCGACACCTCCGGGATCACCGCGCGCAGGCCGCCGACCTCGGTCTCGCCGATCACCCGGGCCGAGAAGACGGTGCCGATCACCGACTCGTTGACGATCACGTCGCCGCGGCCGATCGCGCCGCGCAGGTACAGCTGCGCGACGCGCCCCGCCGTGCCCGAACCTGTCGGCGAGCGGTCGACCTCGCGATCCGCGAACACGCAGCAGTTGGCCTGCGTGGAGCCGGCATGCCGCGGCGCGCCGTCGATGATCGTGCCGTAGATGTGGTTGATCTCGGGGATGTCGGGATGCACGACGGGAAACGCCTCGTTCGCCGCGGCCTTCACCTCCGCGCCGAACTGCTTGAGCGCGTCGATGGCCGACTCGCGGATCGCCAGCCCGTGCGGGCGCCCGTCGGCGTAGAAGTAGAACGCGCCGCCGTACGCGATGTCGCCCGTGACCTTGCCGAAGCTGGGCGTGTCGACCGTGAGGTCGCGCCTGTAGATGAACGACGGCACGTTGACGAAGCGGACGCCGTTCGCGTGCGTGCCGTCCCACTTCACGAACGCCTCGATGAAGCCGCACGGCGCGTCGATGCCCACGCGCGTCTCTGGCGCGCTGCGCTGCACCCAGCCGAGCTCGACGGCCGCCGTCGCCAGCGCGATGACGCCGTGGCCGCAGTGGTCGCTGTAGCCCTCGTTGTGCAGGAAGATCACGCCGAAGTCCGCGTTCGGCGACACCGGCGGCGTGAGGTAGCCGCCGTACATGTCGGCGTGGCCGCGCGGCTCGAACATCAGCGCCTGGCGGATGTCGTCGGCGTTCTCGCGCAGCCAGGCGCGGCGTTCGACGATGGAGTCGCCCGGCAGCCGCGGCAGGCCCGAGGTGACGATGCGGAACGGTTCGCCGCCGGTGTGGACCTCGACGGTGCTGATGGTGCGGGTGATCTGCATGGGAAATCCTCGGCGGTGAGCGGGCCTACGCGGGAAGACCGAGGCCCGCGAGCGCGACGCGCGCCGCGGCCAGGTCCCAGGCCGCGCTGCCGACGCTCTTGAACACCGCGGGGCGGCCGTCGCGGCGCGCGCCGGCCAGCAGCGCGCCCAGCGAGCGCACCGTCGACCAGTCGACGCCGGCGCGCATCAGGTCGCCGGCCTCGTGGCGCGCGCCGGCCGGGTCGTCGGCGTACAGGTCGCTGCCGTCCAGCGTCGTGCGGCCGATCTCGGCCATGTCCGGGCGGAAGGCGCCGACACCGACCACGACGCGATCCGCGCGCGCCGGTTCGTCGTACACGGGCTCGGTGCTGGTGGTGACCGTGATGACGGCGTCGACGCCGGCGGGAATCGCCGCCGGGCAGGCCGCGACGTCCGGGTGGACGGCGCGGACTTCGCGGCAGAACCGCTCCACGCCGGCCGCGTCGCGCCCGCGCACCCGGACCCGGCAGCCGGGATGCAGCGCGGCCAGCGCCGCCACGTGATGCCGGGCCTGGGCGCCGGTTCCGACGATCAGCACGTCGCGCGGACCGCGCCCGAGCAGCGTGCCGATCGCCAGCAGCGAGACCGCCGCCGTGCGCCGCCCGGTGACCTCGGGCGCGTCGAGCATGCACAGCGGCCGGCCGGTGGCGGCGTCGCACACCGTCACCGTGCCGTGGATGGTGGGCAGGCCGCGCCGGGCGTTGGCGGGCTGCACGTTCACGAGCTTGTGGATGCCGATGTCGTGCGCGGTGGCCGGCATGCTCAGCATGGCGCCGCCGTCGCCCAGGGGCACGACCAGGCGCTCCGGGCTGCGGATGCGGCCCGCCTCGCAGTCGGCGGACGCCGTCGCGAGCGCCGCCAGCAGGCGCGGGAAGTCCAGCAGTTCGGCCGTCTGCTGGCGGCTGCAGATGCGCAGCTCGTCGGGGATGGCGATGGTCATGGTTGCATTTCAGGATTGCTTGGTCGCCCACGCCGCGCACAGGCGATGGAGTTGCTCGACGCCGTCGGTCAACGCCGCCGGCCCGGGCTGCAGGATGTCGCAGGACTTGATCTCGTGCAGCTCGCCGTTCGCGACGGCCGGCACGTCCTGCCAGCCGGGGCGCGCCGCGACGTTGGCGCCGCGAAACTTCTTGCCGCACCAGCTGCCGACGATGAGGTCGGGCGCGCGGCGCGGCGGCTCGGCGAGGTCGTGCACGATGCGATCCTTGCCGCCCGCGTGCAGGCCCAGCTCGGCGAACACGTCGACGCCGCCGGCGACCGCGATCAGCTCCGACACCCAGCGGATCGCGCTGATCATCGGCTCGTCCCACTCCTCGAAGTAGACGCGCGGACGCCGCGGCCACGCCGCCGACGCCGCCGCGATCGCCGCGTGGCGCGCCTGGCACGCCGCGATCCACGCCTCCGCGCGCTCGCCCGTCTGCACCAGGCCGGCGACGAGGCGCAGCGTCGCGAAGATCTCCGCGACGCTGCGCTGGTTGGTGATGAAGACGTTCAGGCCGGCGCGGATCAGTTTGTCGGCGAGCGCGGCCTGCATGTCCGAGAAGCCGATCACGAGGTCGGGCTCGAGAGCGACGATCTTGGCTATCTTGCCGTCGAGGAAGGCCGACACGCGCGGCTTCTCGTCGCGTGCGCGGCGCGGCCGCACGGTGTAGCCGGAGATGCCGACGATGCGGCGCTCCTCGCCGAGCAGGTACAGCCACTCGGTGGTTTCCTCGGTGAGGCAGACGATGCGTTGCGGGCCGGTCATGCGCCCATTCTGCCGGCGCTCGCTTACCCGGGGGCTGGCCATGAGGTCGCGCACGGACAATCGCTCATCGATTCCCCGAAAGCCGCCATGGGCCCCGAAACCACGTCCCTGCCTGCCGGCGCGCGCCGGCACGCGACGCATCCGTTCCTGTTCCTCGCGCTGTTCATCCCGTTCGGCGCCGTGCCGGGCTTCCTCACGGTGGCGCTCGCGTACGAGCTCAAGAAGAAGGGCATCGATACCGCCGACATCGCCGTCGTCGTCGGGCTGAGCTACATCTGCCTGCTGCTCAAGTGGCTGTGGGCGCCGCTGGTCGACACGCTGCTCACGCGCAAGATCTGGTACGTCGGCTCGACGCTGGCGTGCGGCACCGGACTCTGGCTCGCGGGCAAGGCGGCGGCCGGCGATCACCCGTCGCTGGTGGCGATCAGCGCGTGGCTGACGATCAGCAACTTCACCTCCACGCTGCTCGCGATGGCCGTCGAGAGCCTGATGGCGGCCACCATCCCCGACGAACGGCGCGGCAGCGCCGGCGGCTGGTCGATGGCCGGCAACCTCGGCGGCCAGGGACTCGGCGGCGGGCTGGCGCTGTGGCTGGTCGAGAGTTGCGGCCTGACCG
>DASQCX010000106.1:0-11429 GCA_035634455.1 Burkholderiaceae bacterium | reverse complement strand
GAGAACGGCCAGGACGCGCCGCGCCGGCGCGCCTTCGCCTGGATCGGCCTGGGGCTGCTGGCCAAGGGCCCGGTCGCGCTGCTGATCCCGGCGGCGGCGGCCGGCATCTGGCTGGCGGCCAGGCGCAACCGGTCGCGCCTGCAGCGGCTGGTCAACGACCCGCAGGCCTGGGCGCTGATGGTCGCCATCGCGGCGCCGTGGTACGTCTACGCGATCGCCCGCCACGGCATGGCGTTCGTCGACGGCTTCCTGCTGCACCACAACGTCGAGCGCTTCACCGGCTCGCTGGAGGGCCACGCGGGCAGCCTGTTCTATTACGTGTGGCTGCTGCCGGTCGAGATGATGCCGTGGACGCCGCTGCTGGTGCCCATCGCCATGCACCTGAAGACGCGCTGGAACGAGCCGCTCGGCCGGTTCCTGCTCGGCTGGCTCGGCTTCGTCCTCGTGTTCTTCTCGCTGTCGGGCACCAAGCTGCCGCACTACGTGCTGTACGGCTTCACGCCGCTGATGCTGCTGGCGGCGCAGGAGCTGGTCGGCGCGACGCTGAAGCTGCGGCTGGCCCTGTGCGCGACGATCGTCGGACTCGTCGCCCTCGGCGCGGCCAGCCCGTGGATCGCGCAGACGCTGGCGCAGTCCACGCACGATCCGCTGTACCAGGCGCTGTTGTCCAGCGCGCCGCCGGCGCCGTGGGTGTGGGTGGCGGTGCCGGTCGGCCTGCTCGTGTTCGCGCTCGCGATCTGGGTGCCCAACGTGCGCAACTACCTCAGCGAGTCGGACGGCGCCGTCGCGGCCGGCCTGCTGGCCGCCGGCTGGCTGGTGCTGGCCGTGCTGCCGTGGTGGGGCCAGGCCGCGCAGGATCCGATCCGCACCCTGGCGCGCACCGTGCCCATCGCGCAGATGACGCTGCTCGACCGCGAGCGCGTCGTGCAGTGGCGCCTGCACCAGCCCAGCGTCGCCTTCTACCTGAACCAGACCGCCGAGCGCACCGACCCCAAGGGCGGCGACTGGGCGCTGACCCGCCTGGATCGCGTCAAGCCGGACGAGCTCGCCAAGCTGGAGGTCGTGCAGCAGGTGCGCGGCTACGCGCTGGTGCGCCCGGCGCCGGCGGCGTCGGAGCCGCTGTCGCGCATCGGCGCCGAGCAGACCGCGGCCCAGGCGGCCAGCGAGGCGGCGTCGGCGCAGGCGTTGGCGCTGGCGGCGGCCCAGGCAGCGGCCCAGGCCGCGGAGGCCGCGAGCGCGGCCGCCGCCGTCGTGGCCGCCAAGCTGGCGCCGCCGGTCGCGGCGTCGGCACCCGCGTCCGTGCCCGCGATCGCGCCGGCGGCGGTCGCCCCCGCGCCGGTGCCCGCGGCCGCGCCGCCCGCGAAGAAGTCCAAGTGAGCGACACGCCGACCGTCCGCGCGCCGCGCCACGGCTGGCGCGCCCGCCACAAGGCCGGCTGGATCGGCCTGACGCTGGCGCTGCTGCTGGCCTGGATCTTCACCGCCTGGCCGCAGCTCGACCTGCGGGCCAGCGGCCTGTTCCACGACAAGCCGGGCGGCTTCGTCGGCGACCAATACGCGTTCGTGCGCCTGCTGTACCACGGCATCCCGTGGTCGGGGAAGCTCTACGCGCTCGTCGGCCTGGTCGTGATCGTGCTGTCGATCTGGCGGCCGCGCCCGCTCGGCGCGCGCTGGTCGCGCCGGCTCGCGGCGCTGGCCTGGGTCAGCATCCTCGGCTCGGGGCTGCTGGTCAACGCCGGCCTGAAGGAATACTGGGGCCGCGCGCGGCCGGTGCAGATCAGCGAGTTCGGCGGCGCGGCGCACTTCACGCCGGCGCTGGTGCCCACGCACCAGTGCGAGCACAACTGCTCGTTCGTCAGCGGCCACGCCACCTCGGGCTACATCCTGATGGCCGTCGGCCTGATGGGCAGCGTCGCCACGCGCCGGCGCTGGCTCTGGATCGGCCTGGCCTGGGGCACGATCGTCAGCCTGGCACGCATCGCCGAGGGCGGCCACTTCCTCAGCGACACGCTGTTCGCCGGCCTGGCCGTCTGGGCCAGCGGCTGGCTGATCCGCGAGGCCTGGCTGCGGCACGTGGCGCTGCGATGGCGACGCTTGCGGCAGCGGCGCGAGGCGCTGGCGGCGAAATGAGAAACGGCGACCCGCGGGTCGCCGTTTTCACGCGGGCGAGCGATCGCTCAGGGCGTGTACTCGACGGCGATGCCCTTGAAGTCCACCGCGTTGTTGGGCGTGCGGATCGACAGGTTGCTGATGTGGCGGAACGCGAAGCCGGCGCGCCAATGGCCGTCGGCGCTGCTCAGGCCCACGCCGAAGTGGTCGGAGAACTGGAAGTTGCTGCCCTTCTGGCGGTTGCCGATGTTGGACTCGCTCAGGTAGGCCGGGCCGATGCCGAACTCGAGGTCCAGGCGCGCGCCGCCGCCCACCGGGTAGCGCCAGTGCATCATCGGCACGAAGGCGAGGTCGAACGCGCTGTGCGAGTACGCACTGTCGGACTTGGCCTGCCAGGCGCTGGCCGAGAGCAGCGGCGACATGTCCAGCGAGAACGGGCCGACGTCGGTCAGCTGGCATTCGTGGCGCTCGGCGCCGATCGATTCGTACGACAGCTCCGAGTCCTTGCCGGCGGCGACGCGCGCGCCCCAGCCGTCGTGGCCCGGCGTGCCGTGGTCGAGGCAGCCGAGGAACGGCGCGCCCTTGAGCGCGGCGACCGTCCAGGTGGCGATGGTGCCGGCGATGGCGGTGTTCTTCAGCGCGGTGCCGGTGCCGGTCTCGGCGTGGGCCGGGGCGGCGGCCGCGAGGGCCAGGACGGCGGCGGCGACGGTCGCGCGCGCGGCCGGGCGCGCGTGGCGGGGGGCGTGGAGGTTCGAGTGCATCCGCGCACTTTAGCGCGGCGGCGCGATGCCCTTGTTACAAGACCGGGCGCCGCGTCGGCCGGGTGCGACAGCCGCACCGCCATGCCGGGGATAATCGCCGACCACTGTCGTCACCCGCAACCGGATGTTCCTCGTTCGCTGGATCTCGCGCTGGCCGCTGGGCCTGCTGCACGCCGTCGGCGGCCTGCTGGGCTGGCTGGTGTGGCTGCTGTCGCCCACCTACCGCCGCCGGCTGCGCACCAACGCCGACCTGGCGGGCGTGGCGGCGCGCGACCGCCGGCGCTCGATCGCCGAGGCCGGCCGCATGGTGGCCGAGACGCCGTGGCTGTGGCTGACGGCGAGCAACGGCGACCTGCTGCGCCAGGTGCAGTGGCGCGGCGACCAGGCGCTGGAACGCCTTGTCGCCGAGCGCCGGCCGCTGGTGATCCTGACGCCGCACATGGGCAGCTTCGAGGTCGCCGCGCGGGCCTACACGGCGCGCTGGGGCGACGTCCAGCCGGTGACCGTGCTGTACCGCCCGGCGCGCCAGCGCGCGCTGCGCGAGTTCCAGGAGCAGGCGCGCCGGCGTCCGACGATGCCCACCGCGCCCGCCAGCCTGGCCGGCGTGCGCCAGATGCTGCGCGCGCTCAAGCGGCGCGAGTCGGTGGGCCTGCTGCCCGACCAGGTGCCGCCCGACGGCCAGGGCGTCTGGGCGCCGTTCTTCGGCCTGCCCGCCTACACGATGACGCTGGCCGCGCGCCTGGCGCAGCAGGCCGGCGCGCACTGCGTGGTGCTGCGCTGCGAGCGCCTGCCGCGCGGCGCCGGCTACGTGGTCCACGCGAGCGAGCTGGTGCGGCCGCTGCCCGCGGGCAGCGACGCCGCGTCGCAGGTCGAGGCCGCCACCATCGTCAACGAGACGATGCAGCGCGAGATCCTGGCCGACCCCGGCCAATACCTATGGGGGTACAACCGCTACAAGCCGCCGCGCGCGGCCGAGGCGGTCGAGCCCCGCGAGCAAGGAACCGAATGAACGTCGTCGCACGCCTGGTGCTGGGCTTCCTGTGGCTGCTCAGCTGGATGCCGCTGGCGCTGCAGGCCGCCATCGGCCGCGGGCTGGGCCGGCTGCTGTGGGCGCTGGCCGGTTCGCGCCGCAAGGTCGCGCTGCGCAACCTCGAGCTGACCATGCCCGAGAAGCCGGATGCCGAGCGGCGTGCCATCGCCCGCGAGAACTTCCAGTGGATCGCGCGCAGCATCCTCGAGCGCGGCCTGCTCTGGCACGCGCCGCCGGAACGGCTGCGCCGGCTGATCCACGTCGAGGGCGACGTCGGCTTCGCCGAGCGCACGCCCGGCCCGGTGATGTGGCTCGTGCCGCACTTCGTGGCGCTGGACGTGGCGGGCTCGGCGTCGCAGTTGTTCCAGAACCGCCCGGTCGGCTCGATCTACCAGCGGCAGAGCATCGCGGTCTTCGACCAGGCGATCCGCAAGGGCCGCCTGCGCTTCGGCAACGGCGAGGTCTTCTCGCGCCACGAGAAGGCGCTGCCGCTGATCCGCGCCATCCGCCGCGGCTACGTGTTCTTCAACCTGCCCGACATGGACTTCGGCCCGCAGGAAGCCGCGTTCGTGCCCTTCATGGGCGTGCCCGCGGCCACGCTGCTGGCGCCGTCGAAGATGGCCAGGTCGCTGGGCATGACGGTGCAGCCCGTGGTCGCCGAGATCCTGCCCGGCGGCCAGGGCTACCGCGTGCGCTTCCTGGCCCCGTGGACGGACTTCCCCACCGACGACCCCGTGGCAGACGCCGCGCGCATGAACGAATGGATCGCGTCCGAGGTGCGGCGCAACCCGTCGCAGTACTACTGGGTGCACAAGCGCTTCAAGACGCGGCCGCCGGGCGAGGCGAGCCTGTACTGAGGACGGCGGCGTCAGATCTCCCCGCCTTCGAGCTTGACGAACGGCCCGAAGCACTGCCGGCCGTCCTCGGCCAGGCAGACGATGAAGCGATCCTTGGCCGGGTTCATCATCACGTAGCGGGTGGTGGTCTTGCCGGGCTTGGTGACCTGGCCCCAGCAGTCCTTCTTGCCGTTGTCCTTGACCAGGGTGTCGACCCACTTGTAGTAGCCGCGCGCGCTCGGCTGGTCGGTGATCGTGAACGAGGACTGCGCCACCTCCTCGGCGCTGGTGATCAGCGTGCGGCCGCTGCGGTCGATGCGGTAGACCTCGGCGCAGTCGTCGTCGCGCTTGGTGATCTGCCAGGCGCCCAGGAACGGGTGGTCGGCGCGCACGGGCAGCGGCGCGCCGGCGGGCGGCGCGGCGACGGCGGCGAGCGAGGCGAGTGCCAGGGCGAGCGCGGCGAGCGGCAGCGGGGATTTCATGCGGTGACCTTGTCTCGTGGGGAGCGGCGACGCCGGCCGACCCGGCTCGATCGATTCTGCCTGAGCGCGTCCCGGCGCGCCGGCTGCCCGTCACGGGCGTATGGAAGAATCGGCGCTCGTCCGCAGGCCAGGCGACGGCCCGCGCCTCGACCGCGGCACGGCCGTCGCCGCCGCCTCCGGACACAGGAGTCCGCCATGATCCGCCTCGCCCTCCCCCCGATCGCCGCGCTGTGCGCCGCGGCCCTGCTCGCCGCCGCGCCGCCCGCCGCCTCGGCCGCGGATGTCGCCGCCAAGGCCCCCGCCGCGCCCGCCCAGCCCAAGCCGCGCACGGGCGGCTACAGGATCGTCAAGCGCGGCCCGCACCTCATCCGCGCGCACTGCCTCGAGGGCGGCAACGTGGTGGTGCCCACGCACGAGAAGGCCACGGCCGCGCAGCGCGACCGCGACATCCACGAAGCCTGCAAGACCGTCGACTACACCAAATGAAGCGTCTCCTGACCCTCGCCGCCCTGGCCGCCGCCGTCGTGGCCGCCCCCGCGCCGGCCCAGCCCGCGGCCGCCTCCGCGCCCAAGGGCGAATGGGGCGCGCCGCTGCACCCGCCCGCCGCGGCGTCCGAGGCCGCGCCCGCGTCCGCCGCGGCCAGCGCGCCCACCACCATCGTGCTGCCGCCGCGCAGCGCGTTCGCCACCGCGCGCGCGAGCGGCGGCCAGGCCACGGGCGACTACTTCCACGACTTCGCCGAGCTGATCGTGCGGGTGCGCAGCGTCAAGTGGATCGAGGAGATCTGCAGCGAGACCTTCCCCGCCACCGCCGAGGCCAACCGCCACGCGTACGAGGTCTGGCACGTCGACAACGGCCCGTTCGTCGACGAGGTCGAGGGCCAGTTCCTGATCATCGGCAGGTACTGGGGCGACGAGTCCGACACGGCCCGGAAGGAAGGCCTGACCGTCGACCAGCTCAAGGCCAAGGTCGACGCCAACCGCGCCGGGCTGCGCCAGGACTTCATCGCGCGCGGCATGCGCTCGTTCCAGACGCGCTGCGAGGCCTACCCCGAGGTCCTGCTGACGCCGCAGCTGGACCTCGAGCGCTCGCAGGCCGACCTGGTGCGTTCGGTGCGCCTGGGACCGGGGCAGCGCCAGTGATCCGCTACCCCGCGACGATCGAGTAGGCGTCGCGCTGCGCCTGCAGCCATTGCGCCATCTGCTCGGCATCGGCGAGCTGGTTCGGGTGGAAGCCGGGGCGCAGGTAGCGCAGCAGCGGCAGGAAGCTGGCGGCCCAGACGCCGCGCGGGCCGAACAGGTAGCGCGCGGCCTGCCACCAGGTGCGCGGCCGCCACCACAGGTCGGCGCGCCACAGGTTGATGAAGGTCTGCAGGCTGGACTCGATCAGGAACTGGACCGCGATGTAGACGAACCACAGCCGGCGGCGGCGCTCGCTGCCGCCCATCGCGCGGTAGAGGTCGAAGGCGACCGTCTTGTGCTCGCTTTCCTCGACCGCGTGCCAGCGCCACAGCAGCGCGAGGTCGGGCGTCGCGCCCGCCAGCCACTCCGGGTGCGTCAGCACGCCGGTGGCCATGACCGCGGTGAAGTGCTCGTACGCGGCCGTCACGGCCACGTGGTTGACCGGGTGCAGGTGCTCGCCGTTCCTGATGCGCCACGCGGCCCAGCCCTGCCAGTAGTTCCGCAGGCCCTGGCGTTCCAGCTCGGCGTTGAACTGGCCGTGCAGGAACCGGTGCGTCGCCTCCTGGCCGACGAAGCCGCGCACCTCGTCGGCCCACGCGGCCTGCTCCCCGGGCGGCAGCATCGCGACGCCCTTCTTCACCGAGTCGATGAAGAACTGCTCGCCGACGGGAAAGCTCATCGACAGCGCGTTCATGTAATGCGTGCGGAACGCCTCGCCGCCGTTCCACAGCGTCGGAAAGCCCTTGGACAGGTCGACGCGCAGGCGCCGGATCGGCAGGCGGCGCGCGGTCTCGGCGATCGGGATTTCGACAGGTGCGTTCATGTTCTCGCGGGTGGAATTCGTCTCTGTCCTGGAGCGTAAGGGCGGGCGCCGGACGGGTCTACTCGCTTTTGCCTTCCCGGGCGTGGCGCCGCCGGACGCTGCCGGGCTCAGTTCCGGGTTGGTGGAAGCCCGGTAGAGTTCGCGCATGGCCCCACCCCGCGACACCGTCGACGACCCGCTGCGCAAGAAGCCCTCGCAGACGCGCGCGCTGCGCACCGTGGACACGCTGTTCGAGGCGGCCGCGCGCATCCTGGACAGCGACGGCGAGGCCGGCTTCACCACCAACCGCATCGCCGAGCGCGCAGGCTTCTCGATCGGCACGCTGTACCAGTACTTCCCCAGCAAGGAGGCCATCGTCATCGCGATGGTGCGCCGCCACCGCGACCGCGTGCTGCGCGAGCTCGACGTGATGCTGGACCGCTGCGTCGCCGGCGAGTACGACGCCGAGCACGCGCTGCGCCTGTACATCCGCCACATCGTCGACGCCTTCGGCCGCGGCCAGAAGGCGCAGCGGCTGCTGGCGCGGCTGGGCTGGCAGCTCGACGCGCCGGCCGCCATCGTCGCGGCAATGGACGACGGCGCCGAGCGCATCCGCGCCGCGATCGCGCGCCTGGGCGACCCGCAACTGCCGGTGCCAGACGCGCCGACGCTGTACATGCTCACCCGCGCGGTGATCGGCGCCGTGCGCTCGGCCGCGGTCGAGGAGAGCGCGATGCTGGACGACCCGCGCTTCGAGGAGGCGCTGTTCCGTATGGTGTGGGGGCTGGTGCATCGGCCGTCCGGCGGCGGTTGACCGGGTTTTCTCGTCCGCCGGGCGACCGCGTCGCCGCGTTCGGGTGAACAGGCCGGGCTCAGCTTCGTCGGCTACAAACCCGCCCACCCCGACCCAACGCACAACGGAGAAACCATGCAGTTCCCGCAACGCCTCGTCGCCGCGCTGATCGCGACGCCCCTCGTGCTCGCCGCCACCGGCTGCGTCGTCGTGCCGCCGCCCCCGCCGCCCGCGCCGCAGCACCACCCGGCCTATCTGCACGCGCTGACCGACCTGCGCGACGCGCGCTGGAACCTGGAGCATCGCCCGGGCGACGCCGCGGTCAGCGGGCAGGAGGACATCGCCATCGTCGAGATCGACCGCGCCATCGGCGACGCCAAGACGGCTGCGATGGAAGACGGCAAGAACATCTACCAGCATCCGCCGGAAGACGCCCGCCTCGATTTCCGCGGCCGCCTGCACCACGCGGACGAGCTGCTGCACAAGGCGCGCAACGACGTGGCGCAGGGCGAGACCAACGGCGCGGCCGTGGACCTGCGCAACCGCGTGATCAGCCACATCGACAACGCGATCGCCGCGACCGAGCGCGCGATCCGCATCATCGAGCAAGGCGCCTGAACCGGCAGCGTCGGACGGCGTGCTGCAAGATGCGCGCATGTTCGACGAACTGCAGGTCACCGGCCGCGTGCGCACGCACGTCGTGCAGCACGACGCGCCGCGCTTCGCGGCCCATCCCGAGGCCGCCGCCGCGTTCCTGCGCCTGCGCGCCGCGGCCGCGCGCGACGGCATCGATCTGCGGCCGTACAGCTCGTTCCGCGGCTACGCGGCGCAGGTGCGCATCTGGGAGGCGAAGTTCAGCGGCCGCGCGCCGCTGTACGACCTGTCCGGCCACGTGCGCGACCGCGCCGGCATGACGGAGGACGACATCGTCCGCCACATCCTCGACTGGTCCGCGCTGCCCGGCGCGAGCCGGCACCAGTGGGGCACGGAGATCGACGTCGTCGACGGCGCCGTGATGCCGCCCGGCTACAAGCCCAAGCTGCTGCCGGAGGAAGTCGCGCCGGACGGCCTGTTCGCGCCGCTGCAC
This sequence comes from Burkholderiaceae bacterium, assembly GCA_035634455.1. Taxonomy (GTDB): domain Bacteria; phylum Pseudomonadota; class Gammaproteobacteria; order Burkholderiales; family Burkholderiaceae_C; genus Scleromatobacter. Next base: position 2,349 of record DASQCX010000106.1, on the reverse strand, counting down.
CGCTGGTTGGACGCCCGCATCCACGAACACGGCTTCTTCCGCCCGTACGCGCGCTTGCAGGGCGGCATGTTCCCGGAGCCGTGGCATCTGAGCTACGCGCCGGTCTCGATGCGCGCGATCGACGACCTGACCCTCGACGTGCTGCGACGCTGCACCGAGGCGTCGGACATCCCCGGCAAGGCGCGGGTGCTCGAACTGCTGCCCGAGATCCTCGAGCGGCACGTGCGCAACATCGCCTCGCCGCCGTCCGAATGCCGTTGGTGAGGACATCGCCCCAGCAGCGATAATCGCGCCATGCTGCCCTCCCCGACCCGCGTTCGCTTCACCAAGATGCAAGGCGCCGGCAACGACTTCGTCGTGCTCGACGCCACGCGCGAGCCGCTGGCGCTCGGGGCCGAGGAGATGCGCCGCCTGGGCGACCGCCGCTTCGGCGTCGGCGCCGACCAGATCCTGATCGTCGAGCGCCCCACCGCGCCCGGCATGGACTTCAGCTACCGCATCTTCAACAACACCGGCGACGAGGTGGAGCACTGCGGCAACGGCGCGCGCTGCTTCGCCCGCTACGTGCGCGACCGCGGCCTGATCGGCCGCGACACCATCCGCGTGCAGACCGTCAACAACGAGCTCGAGCTGCACATCCAGGCCGACGGCCGCGTGCGCGTCGACATGAACGCGCCGCGCTTCGAGCACGCCGACCTGCCGTTCGACTCGGCCGGCCTGGCGCCGACCCGCGTCGGCGACTTCGAGACCTGGCCGCTGGACCTGGACGAGTACGGCAGCGTGGACGTGGCCGTGCTGTCGATGGGCAACCCGCACGCGGTGATGCGCGTGGCCGACGTCGGCCACCATCCCGTCGCGCTCATCGGGCCGCTCGTCGAATCGCACGACCGCTTCCCGCGCCGCGTCAACGCCGGCTTCATGCAGGTGCTCTCGCGCTCGCACGTGCGCCTGCGCGTGCACGAGCGCGACGCCGGCGAGACGCTGGCCTGCGGCACCGGCGCCTGCGCGGCGATCGTGGCCGGCATCCGGCTCGGCTGGCTGGACACGCGCGTCGACGTCGACATGCACGGCGGCAAGCTCACCGTCGAATGGGCCGGCGGCCCCGAGGACAGCGTGTTCCTCACCGGCCCGGCCACCACCGTCTTCGAAGGAGAAATCGAACTGTGAACAGCACCAGCGGCACCGACGGCATCACCGAGGACGACATCGCGGGCTACCTCGCGAACACCCCCGGCTTCTTCGAGCGCCACGCCGAGCTGCTCGCCAGCGTGCAGCTGTCCAGCCCGCACGGCGCGCGCGCCGTCTCGCTGCAGGAGCGCCAGATGGAGATGCTGCGCGAGCGCATCAAGGGCCTGGAACGCAAGATCATGGAGATGATCCGCTACGGCCAGGACAACATGGCCATCTCGGATCGCCTGCACCGCTGGACGCGCTCCGTGATGCTCACGCACGACGCCGAGCGCCTGGCGCCGGTGCTGGTGCACGACCTGCAGCACCAGTTCATGATCCCGCAGGCCGCCGTGCGCGTGTGGGGCGTCGCGCCCGAGCTCGCGCAGCTGCCGTGCGCGGCCGAGGTCAGCGAGGACGTCAAGATCTTCGCCACCAGCCTGGTCGCGCCGTACTGCGGCGCCAACTCCGGCTTCGAGGCCGCGAGCTGGTTCGAGAACCCCGACTCGGTGGCCTCGCTGGCGCTGATCCCGCTGCGCCCCGATCGCCAGCACACCGCGTTCGGCATGCTCGCGCTCGGCTCGCCCGACCCGACGCGCTACACGCCGGACATGGGCCTGGAGTTCCTGGCCCAGGTCGGCGACATCGCCGGTGCGGCACTCACCCGCCTGCTGGTCCAGCCGGCCTGACCGCCATGGCCGACGCGGCCATCCAGCGCTACCTCGAACACCTGCGCGTCGAGCGCCGCGTCTCGGCGCATACCCTCACCGCGTATGGCGAGGCGCTGGCCCGGCTCGAGAAGCTGGCCGCCGACGCGCAGCGCCCGCTGCGTGCGCTGCAGGGCGCCCACATCCAGCGCTTCGCCGCGCAGCTGCACGGCGGCGGCCTGGGCGCGCGCTCGATCGCGCTGACGCTGTCGGGCTGGCGCGGGTTCTACCGCTGGTGGAGCCTGCAGTCCGACGCGGCCGGGCTCAAGAACAACCCGGTCGACGGCGTGCGGGCCCCGCGCGCGCCGCGTCCGCTGCCCAAGGCGCTGGCGGTCGACGAGGCGGTCGCGCTGGCGACCCAGGAGACGCCAGTCGCCGACGACGTCGCTTCGCCGGAGGCCGAGGCGCTCGCCGCGCGCGACCACGCGATCGCCGAGCTGCTGTACGGCTGCGGCCTGCGCCTGGGCGAGCTGCT
>DASQCX010000105.1:0-1875 GCA_035634455.1 Burkholderiaceae bacterium | reverse complement strand
TGGCCCGCGCGCAGGAGATCGAGCACCTGGAGCGCGAATCCAAGGCGCAGGCGCTGATCGCCGACGAGTCGCGCGCCGCGCTGATTCGCCTGGAGGCGTCGTACACCGACGCGGCGCAGCGACTGCAGTCGGTGCGCCGCGAGGCGTCGGACGCGCAGACGCGGGCGCACGAGCTGCACGTCGAGCTGCTGCGGCTGTCCTCGCAGGCCGAGGCCGCCACCACGCGCCGCACGCAGCTGGAGGACGAGCTGGCCGAGATCGACGCGCAGGACGAGGGCCTGATCGAGCGCCGCATGACCGGCGAGGCGCGCTTCGAGGAGCTCGACCTGCAGCTGGCCACGACGCAGGAGCGCCAGGCCGACCTCGAAGAGGCGGTGATCACGGCGGAACGCAAGCTGTCCGACGCGCGCGAGCAGCTGCGCGCGCTGGAGCGCCGCGCGCAGGAGGCGCAGTACGACACCCGCGCGCTGTCGGCGCGCCAGGGCGAGCTGCAGCGCGCCATCGAGACCGCCGCGCAGCAGGTGCAGACCAACACCCAGGCCGGCGAGCAGCTGACGCTGGAGCTCGACAGCTTCAACGACCAGGCCGCGCAGGCCGGCCTGCAGGACGCGCTGACGCTGCGTTCCGAGCGCGAAGGCGCGCTGGGCGCGGTGCGCTCCGAGTACGACGAGCTGTCCGCGCAGCTGCGCAAGGCCGACGAGCAGCGGCTCGAGTTCGAGCGCAGCCTGCAGCCGCTGCGCGACTCGATCACCAAGCTGCAGCTGGAAGAGCAGGCGGCGCAGCTGGGCGGCGCGCAGTACATGGAGCAGCTCGTCGCGGCCGAGGTCGACCTGGAGGCGCTGGGCAAGGGCATCGAGGACGGCGGCGTCAAGCTGCACGGCCTGCAGACCGAGATCGACCGCATCGGCCGCGAGGTCAACGCGCTCGGCGCCGTCAACCTGGCCGCGCTCGACGAGCTGGTGGCCGCGCGCGAGCGCAAGACCTTCCTCGACGCGCAGACCGCCGACCTGAACGACGCCATCCGCACGCTCGAAGGCGCGATCCACAAGATCGACCTCGAGACGCGCGAGCTGCTGATGAAGACCTTCAACCTCGTCAACGAGCAGTTCGGCAGCATGTTCCCCAGCCTGTTCGGCGGCGGCCAGGCCAGGCTGGTGATGACGGGCGACGAGATCCTGGACGCCGGCGTGCAGGTGATGGCGCAGCCCCCGGGCAAGAAGAACTCCACCATCCACCTGCTGTCCGGCGGCGAGAAGGCGCTCACCGCCATCGCGCTGGTGTTCGCCATCTTCATGCTCAACCCGGCGCCGTTCTGCCTGCTGGACGAGGTGGACGCGCCGCTGGACGACGCCAACACCGAGCGCTACGCCAAGCTGGTGGCCGAGATGTCGCACAAGGGCACGCAGTTCCTGTTCATCTCGCACAACAAGATCGCGATGGAGATGGCCGAGCAGCTGATCGGCGTGACGATGCAGGAGCAGGGCGTCTCGCGCATCGTGGCGGTGGACATGGAAGCCGCGCTCTCGATGGCGGAAGCCGCCTGACCCCATGCACCTGAACCTGACCACCTCGCTGATCGCGCTGGCCCTGCTGGTGCTGGCCGGCATCGTCGCGCAGGGCCTGTGGAAGGCGCGCCGCATCGCCAGGCGGCCCGGCGGCCTCAGCGTCGTGGTGGACGACGACCTGCGGCGCGAGCCCACGCTGGGCGGCGACGCGCCGTCGCCGGCCGACGACGCGCTGCCCGCCGCCGCGCCGGCGCGCGCCGACAGCCGCCTCGCGCCGGCGCGCCGCGCGGTGCGCCTGGACGCGCTGATCGACGCCATCGCCACGCTCAGCGTCGACGCGCCCATCGCCGGCGAGCGCGTGCTGCCGCAC
>DASQCX010000104.1:0-3798 GCA_035634455.1 Burkholderiaceae bacterium | reverse complement strand
TCGTGGAATTGGCCGTATTGTCGCGGCAACGGACGGCCTGGCGATCGGGGGCAGCGATAATCGGGAGATGACCCAAGACGAACTCAAGGCCCTCGTCGGCCAGGCCGCCATCGCGTACGTCCAACCCGGCAGCATCGTCGGCGTGGGCACGGGATCCACGGTGAACCACTTCATCGAGGCGCTGGCGAAGATGCCGGTGCGCGTGGCCGGCGCCGTGTCGAGCTCGGTGCAGAGCACGGAGCGGTTGAAGAAGTACGGCATCCCCGTGCTCGAAGCCAACGAGGTGACGGGCCTGGGCGTGTACGTCGACGGCGCCGACGAGATCGACGGCCGCGGCTGCATGATCAAGGGCGGCGGCGCGGCGCTGACGCGCGAGAAGATCGTCGCCGACCTGGCGGAGAAGTTCGTCTGCATCGCTGACGAATCCAAGAAGGTCGCCGTGCTGGGCCGTTTCCCCCTGCCGGTGGAAGTGATCCAGATGGGCGTCGCGCAGGTGATGCGCCGCTTCGAGGCGATGGGCGGCCAGCCCAGCGTGCGCGCGGGCGTGCTGACCGACAACGGCCATCCGATCGTCGACGTGCGCGGGCTGTCCATCACCGATCCGGTGGCGCTGGAGGCCGAGATCAACCAGTGGCCGGGCGTCGTCTGCGTGGGCATCTTCGCGCGCCACCGCGCGGACGTGTGCCTGCTGGGCACGTCGTCGGGCGTGCAGACGCTGACCTACGAGCAGGCCTGATCAGGGCCGGCGCGACGCCCGCACCGCGCGCGCCGCGAAGCGCGCCGGGTCGAGCGCGTCGACGAGGTCGGACGGCAGCGGGTAGGGCACGTCGGCGATCCAGCTCGCGATCAGGCGGCCGGCCAGCGGCGCCCAGGTGAGCCCGCGCGAGCCGAGGCCGGTTGCGACGAACAGGCCCGGCACGCGCGGCCAGTGGCGCGGCTGGTCGGGCAGGGCGGCACCGTCGTCGGCAGGCTGCAGCGGCACGGCGCCCACCAGCGGCAGGCGGTCGACGGCGGTCGCGCGCCAGCCGACGCGGCCGTGCAGCTGGCCGCGGGCCACCAGCGCCGCGGCGAGGTGCGTGTCGTCGTCGGCGGTCTCCGTCCATTCGGGGCGCGGCGCGCTGAAGGCCGAGCCGGTGATGGACGCGAGCTGGCGCAGGTTGTGCGCATGGTCGGCCAGGCGCGCGTCGGTGTCGGGGTCGTCGGCGTGCGTGGTCGCGCCGCACAGCACCGCGCCGTCGGGCAGCGTCAGCGCGTAGCCCGAGCCGGCGATCGGCCACTTCGGCGCGCGCAGGCCCGGCGTGCCCGCGGCGACGACGCTGACCTGGCCGCGCGTCGAGGCCAGCGGCGGGATCCAGCGCGCGTCGGCGGCGAGCGGGCGGCCCGCGGCGTCGGTCGCGCGCGACCACAGGACCGGCGCGTCGCCGGCGTTGGCGAGGACGACGGCGTCCACCGTGGCCAGCGTCGTGCCGGCGGCGTCGAGCAGCTGCCATCGCGCGCCGTCGTGCCGCAGCCGGGCGACCGCGCTGCCGCCGCGCCACGCGACGCCCTCGGCCTGCAGCCACCAGCGCACGAGTTCGCCCGGCGCGATCCAGCCGCCGGCGGGGTAGAACCACGCGGGGCTGGCGGGCCCGCCCGCGGCCTGCACCTGGTCGGCGCGCCAGGCCTGCAGGTACTCCGGCGGCAGGCCGCTGTGCGCCAGGGCGTCGGCCAGCGGCGCCTCGTCGGCGTGCTCGGGCACCAGCCGCAGCAGGCCGTCGTGCCGGCCCGTGACGCCGCTGGCCATCGCGCGGCCATAGGCCTGCGCGGCGGCGAGCGCGGCCGCGCGGTGCGCGCGTGCATGGACGCCGTCGTCCGGGTGGAACACGCCGTGGAACAGGCCCGCCGGGTTGCCGGAGGCCGCGCTCGCGGGCTGCGGCTGGCGGTCGAACACGGTGCACTGCAAGCCCTCGCGCGCGAGCGCCTGCGCGCACGCGGCGCCCGCGAGGCCGCCACCGACGATGGCGACGCTGCGGACGCGGCCGTCGCCCGTGCGCGCCACCGGCTTGCGCAGCGGCGCGCGCGGCGCGAACTCCGCCAGCGTGATGTGGCGCTTGCCGCCGATGCCCTCGGCGGCGCGCCAGGCGAAGCCGGCCTGCTGCAGGCCGTCGCGCACGGCGCGCGCCGCGCTCCAGGTGGCGGCCGTCGCGTCGGGCGCGGCCAGGCGCGACAAGGCCTTGAAGACGTCGGGCGACCACATCTGCGGATTGCGGTCGGGCGCGAAGCCGTCGAGGTAGAACGCGTCGACGCTCGCGACGAGCTCGCGCAGCCGCCGCGTGGCGTCGCCCAGCACCAGCAGCAGCTCGACGCGGCCGTCGTCGAACGGCAGCACGTGCAGGTCAGGCGTCAGCGGCGGCCACGCCAGCCACAGCTGCGTGGCGAGCTCGGGCGCGCGCGAGCTGGCGAGGGCGCGGCGCAGGTCGGCCAGTCGCAGCGGATGCTTCTCGATCGAGACGAAGCGCAGGCGCGCGGGGCGCCGCTCGTCCGCGCGCCAGGCGGCCCAGGTCGCCAGGAAGTTGTTGCCCAGGCCGAAGCCCGTCTCGAGCACGGTGAAGCGCTCGCGGCCCTGCCAGCGCCGCGGCAGCCCGTTGCCGCCCAGGAACACGTGCGCGGCCTGCTCGAACGCGCCGTAGGCGGCGTGGTAGCGGTCGCCGAACGCGGGCGCGCTCGGGCTCAGCGGGTCGCTGAAATCGACCTCGGCGGGAACGATGGGCCCGGCCTTCATCGCCGCGATCCTGCAAGGCCCGCGTCGGCAGGATTTACCGGGGAGGTGTCGATCAGTGCCACGCTGGATGGGAGGTCATCTGTGCGAAGTTCGTTCGCGCCTGCGCCTGCCCGGCCCCGACGCTTCGGCCGGGAACTCGGCGGGGTATGCGGTTTGCTCGCGCGGTCGTCCTGAACGCTTGTTTTGTCGAACTTGCCGGCATGCCGGCGCGGAGGAAGCCATGAGGATGTTTCAAGGGATGCTGACCGCGGCCGCTGCCGCGCTGGCGCTGGCCGGCGCCCCGGCCCATGCCGACACGCTGTGGCATTTCACGTATGCCGGCTCCGGGGTCTCCGCCAGCGGATCCTTCGAGACGGCCGGCGACGGCTCGACGCCGTCGCTCGTGGAATGGATCACCGGCAGCTATTCGGACGGCACCACCGTCGGCGGCGCCCTGAGCCTGGTCCCGACGACCGTGCCGGGCGAGAATACCAGCACCGACGGGTTCTATTTCTACGACAACCTGTTCGGCGGCAGCTCGCAGCTCAGCGGGGCCGGGTTGCTGTTCCTGGCGGGGTCGCAGGAGGTCAATCTCTACCGCGACGCGGCGCGCGGCATCACCAGCGTCACGAGCTACGATCAGGGCAACAGTTTCATCTACACCCCGGTGACCTTCAGCGCCATCGCGGCGGTTCCCGAACCGGGCGTGCTGGCGATGATGCTGGCGGGCCTGGGCGTGTTCGGCGCCGTCGGCCGCCGCGCCCGCAAGCATTGACGCGCACGGCCCCGCTTGGCGGGGCCTTTTCGTTGGCGCGACGGGCGCTGCCGACGAGCGGCCCGGAAAGAACAATGGCGCCTGCGGCAGGTGGCCGGCAGGCGCCATGGCGGCGATCGGGCGGGTCGCGCGGGCGACCGCGGGGCCCTTAGACGCGCTTGCGGTAGATGTGCTCGCGGGTGTCGATTTCGATCTTGTCGCCGGATTCGACGAACAGCGGCACGGCGATCTCGAAGCCGGTGGAGATCTTGGCGGGCTTCATGACCTTGCCCGAGGTGTCGCC
>DASQCX010000103.1:0-4318 GCA_035634455.1 Burkholderiaceae bacterium | reverse complement strand
TCCGCGACCGCGCTGACGTTGTCGGTACTGCCCAGGAAGCCCACCTTGAAGCCGGAGACGGTGATGTCCTCGAGGATGCAGCGCGCCTGCTCGACCACGGCATCGGAGTCGATCACGTGCTGGTCGAAGATCTCGGCGGTGTCGCGCATCAGCACGGCGGTGACCACGGGCAGGGCGTGGGCGCCCATCGCGGCGATGGTGGCGACGTCGCCCGCCACGCCTCCCGCGCCGCTGGCGTCGCTCGCGTTGAAGGTCAGGACGCAGGCGGGCGCGCTGGCTTCCTCGGCGATTTCGTCGGGCGTTTCCGCGCCGGAATGGGGGTCCATGGACATGTCCGGTGCCGGGCCAGCCGTGACGCTTGCCCGGAAAATGTGATTAATTCGGCCCTTAGCGCGTCGTTAACCGCTCGGGGCCGTGGCTACAATCCAGACGATTGTAGTGACCCTGAACGCGAAACGACTGTGAACGAACCTCAAACCTGGATGTGCCTGATCTGCGGCTGGATCTATGACGAAGCTGCCGGCGACGCTGAAACTGGTTTGGCCCCCGGTACCCCCTGGGCCCAGGTTCCGATGAACTGGACGTGTCCGGAATGCGGGGCCCGCAAGGAAGATTTCGAGATGGTTCGCATCTGATTGAAAGACCCGACGATGGCGCAAGTGTTCGACGAGATTTTCAATGGCTGAGGGCACGCCGGCTCCCACCGATGCCGCGGCGGCGCCCGCGGTCCGCGTGCTCGTGATCGACGACAGCAACACGATCCGGCGCAGCGCCGAGATCTTCCTGCGCCAGGGCGGGCACGAAGTGGTGCTCGCCGAGGACGGCTTCGACGCCCTGGCCAAGGTCAACGACCACACGCCCGACCTGATCTTCTGCGACATCCTGATGCCGCGGCTCGACGGCTACCAGACCTGCGCGATCATCAAGCGCAACCCGCGCTTCGCCGCGGTGCCGGTGATCATGCTGTCGTCCAAGGACGGCGTGTTCGACAAGGCGCGCGGCCGGATGGTCGGCTCCGAGGATTACCTGACCAAGCCGTTCACGAAGGAACAGCTCCTGCGCGCGGTGGCCCAATTCAGCCCGGCCCGTTCCGAACAGTAAGAGTTTCTCCGCCAGATATTCCCGGCCGCGACCGGCGCCGGGGAGTAAATGGGCAAAAAGCGCAACCCGAGGCGCGTTTCCAAGGACACACCATGCCGATCCAGCACATTCTCCTGGTCGATGATTCGAAGACCGAATTGGCTTACCTCTCCGACCTGCTCGCCAAGCGCGGTTTCACCGTGCGCACGGCCGAGAATGGCGAGGACGCGATGAAGCGCCTGGCCGAAGGCAAGCCCGACCTGATCCTGATGGACGTCGTGATGCCCGGGACCAACGGCTACCAGCTGACCCGCTCGATCACCCGCGACCCGCGCTACGCCGACGTGCCCGTCATCATGTGCACCAGCAAGGGGCAGGAGACCGACCGCGTCTGGGGCCTGCGCCAGGGCGCCCGCGACTACGTCGTCAAGCCCGTCGACACCGACGACCTGATGGCCAAGATCAAGTCGCTGGGCTGATCGCCCCGACCGGCCCGACCACCTCGTACGCACCCCCATGGCCAACAAAGATGCCCTGCGCGAACTGCAAACCCGGCTGGCGAGCCGTCTGCAAGCCGCCAAGACGCAGCCGCGTGCGCGAGGCTGGCTCGCCGTCGAATGCGCAGGCGCCGGCCTGCTGTTCCCGCTGGCCCAGGCCGGCGAGATCTTCCCGCTGCGCTCGCTGCTGAAGCTGCCGCACGCCAAGCCCTGGATGACCGGCGTGGCTCAGCTGCGGGGCGACCTGTACACCGTGATCGACATGGCGGCCTTCCTGGGCCTGCGCGCGCCGAAGTCCTCCACCGACCCGACCGCGCTCGACGGCCAGCTGGTGATGATGGCGCCGGCGCTGCAGGTCAACGCCGCGCTGCGCGTCGACCGCCTGGCCGGCCTGCGCGGCGAAGAACAGATGACGCGCGAGGCCGATCCGGCCGAGGGCGCCGGCACCCGGCCCGCGTTCGCGGCCGGCCGCTGGAAGGATGCGCAGGGCGCGTCCTGGCAGGAGATCGACCTGGGCGCGCTGGCAGCGGACGGCGCGTTCCTGGATGTGATGAGCTGAGGAGAGGGTTCGGTCGCGACGACGCGCCGTGCGAGCGGCGCCTCCAGGCCCGCAGGGCGTCGCGCAACCGATCGGGATTTGTTGGGATCTGAAATCTAGCGTGAAGAGGACGAGATGAACTTGTCAGACCAAAGCAACGGCAACGTGCACAAGCAGCACGGCGCCCACACCCAGGGCGGCCTCGAGAACGTCTATCCTCCCGCCGCCTCGGGGCGCGGCCGCGACGTGGCGCTCGCGGACGTCGACCTGGGCGACCCGGTCGAGTCGCACGCGCTGCACGACTCCGGCGACGGCACCCATGCCGGGCACGCGACGCACGCGCTGGGAACCGGCGGTGGCGTGCCCACGCTGGATCTGGACGTCCACGCGATGGGCCACTCGGCCTTCCCGCTGGACGGCGCCGGTCCCGGCCAGGACGACGACCACGCCGCCCACAACCTGGCGGTCGACCTGCCGCTCGAAGGCGTCGACACCGCGCTGGCCCCCTCCACGCTGGCGCCCGAGCCGGCCGAGCCCGCGCCCGCCCGCACGCACGAGGCCGCGCAGCCCGACGAGCCGGTCGCCGCCGCGGTCGACGAGGACGACACCGGCCTGCCGCTGATCGGCCGCCGCTCCCTCGGCTACCAGCAGCGCCTCGTGGTCACGCTGGCGGCCCTCGGCTTCGTCGGCCTGCTGGTCTCCGGCTTCGGCGCCATCGCGGCCGCCAACGCCCACGCCAAGCAGGTGGAAGCCACCGGCGCGGCGCTGATGCAGTCGCAGCGCCTGGCCAAGTCGGTCTCGCAGGCCATGATCGGCAGCCCCGCGGCCTTCCCTGAAGTGAAGGAAAGCGGCACGGTGCTGGCCACCGACGTGCGCGGCCTGCACAGCGGCAACGACGTCGTCACCGCGGTGCCCGGCGGCGCGCAGGACACGGTGCAGCCGCTGCTGGCGCTGGTCGACCGCGCCGAGAAGAACTCCGGCATCGTGCTGGCGCAGCAGAAGACGCTGACCCAGGTGGGCCAGGCGCTGCGCACCATCAATCGCCAGTCGTCCGACCTGCTCGAGACCGCGGAAACCGTGTCGTCCCTGAAGCTGCAGGGCGGCGCCTCGGCGGCCGAGATCTCCGCCGTCGGCCAGCTCGTGATGCTGACCCAGCGTATCGGCAAGAGCGCGAACGAATTCCTGACCTACGAAGGCGTGTCGCCCGAAGCCGTGTTCCTGCTCGGCAAGGACTTGAACACCTTCCGCGAGATCGCCGACGGCCTGCTGCAGGGCAACGCCGACCTGCGACTGCCCGGCACGAAGGAGCCCGCCACGCGCGAGCGCCTGCAGCAGCTGATCCAGCAGTACGAGCAGACCCGCAGCCAGTCCAGCGCCATTCTGGCCAACCTGCAGGGCCTGGTCGCGGCGCGCGAGGCGCAGGCGCAGATCGTGGGCGACAGCGAACCGCTGCGCAAGGGCCTGGAAGCCGTCCAGAGCCGTCTCGACCAGATCGGCGGCGTGTCGATCGGCTACATCGTGGCCATCGTGATCGCGGTGCTGCTGCTGCTGCTCGGCGCGCTCGGCACGCTGCGCCTGTTCGTGGTGACGCAGCGCAAGCAGGCGCGCGACGCCGACGACAAGCGCAAGGAAGCCGACAGCCGCCAGCGCGAGGCCCAGCGCGTCAACGACGCCAACCAGGCCGCCATTCTCCGGCTGATGAACGAACTGCAGTCGGTCGCCGAAGGCGACTTGACGCAGCAGGCCACCGTGACCGAGGACATCACCGGCGCCATCGCCGACTCGGTGAACTACACGGTGGAAGAGCTGCGCACCCTGGTGGCGCAGGTGCAGGGCACCGCCAACCGGGTGACGGACACCACCGGCCAGGTGGAACAGACGTCGACCGAGCTGCTGGCGGCCTCCACCGAGCAGCTGCACGAGATCCGCGAGACCGGCGAGTCCGTGCTGCAGATGGCCGGCCGAATCAACGACGTGTCGCAGCGAGCGCAGGAAACCGTGCACGCCGCCCAGCAGTCGCTGACCGTGGCGCAGGCCGGCCGCCGCGCGGTGCAGGACGCCATCGAGGGCATGAACTCGATCCGCGACCAGATCCAGGAAACCTCCAAGCGGATCAAGCGCCTGGGCGAATCGTCGCAGGAGATCGGCGAAATCACCGAGCTGATTTCCGACATTACCGAGCAGACGAACGTGCTGGCCCTGA
>DASQCX010000102.1:0-7267 GCA_035634455.1 Burkholderiaceae bacterium | reverse complement strand
GCGCGGCGGCGAGCGCGTCCTCGGTCTGCTTCTGGCCCTTCTTCGCGGTCCAGACGCGCGCCGGATATTCGTGCGCCAGCTGCCACGCGAGCGCGCCCGCGACGCGGCGCAGGCGGTCGCGCGCGTCCGCGAGGCTGGTGTCGGCGTCGGCCGGCAGCTTGCCCAGCGTGTCGGTGACGCGCGCCAGCCGCTGCTGCAGCTCGCGCTCGTTGGCGTCGGCGAAGGCCGTGCCGTCGGCGGCGTCCTCGGCCTTCTTCAGGTCGGCGGCGTTGGCGTCGCTGCGCTGCTGCAGCTGGGCGATGTTCAGGCCGCTGGCCTGCTGCTGCTCGCGGATCTTCGGCAGCCGCTCGGCGAAGCCCTGGCGGCGCGTGGCGAGCATGTCGCCGAAGACGCCCAGGTTGTCGTGCCACTCGGTCAGGTTGTGCGCGAGGAACTGCAGGTCGCGGTAGTTCTTGAACGCTTCCTGGAACTCGTTGCCGGCGATGACGGGCGTCAGCAGGCGGGCGTGCGGCATCAGCGGCAGGTCGCGGAAGGTCTGGAACCAGCCCATCTCCTCGCCGGGATTGCGGCCCATCAGCCCCTCGACCAGCTTGCCCTGGCGGATCGCCGCGATGGTCGCGTCGATGTTGGCGTCCTCGGTCTCGAAGTTGGCGATCGCGGTCTCGTAGCGCTGCAGCGCCTGCGCGTCGGCGTGCAGCTTCGCGTAGGCGTAGGGCACGGCCAGCTGGGCCTCGAGCACCGCGGGGTCGCTCGCGTCGCGGCCGGCCAGCTCGATCCAGGGCACCAGCGCCAGCTTGGGGTCGTTCAGGGCGTCGGCGGCCCAGCCGAAGCCCAGCAGCGCGGCGTTGGCCTGCAGGCCCTGCAGGCGCACGCGCTCCAGGTAGGCGCGCGCCTCCTGCGGCTGGCCGGACTTCAGCGCGGCGAAGCCGAGCGCGACGTTGGCCTTGTCGCGCAGCGCGCGGGTCTCCTCGTCGGGCATGGTCTGGCGGCCGAGCTCGTCCAGCATCTGCGTGCCATGCGCGACGTCGCCGTCGCGCACCAGCGCCACGCCCAGGTTGTAGCGCGCGTACAGGTCGGCGCCCTTCAGACCGGCGGCCGGCGCCAGGATCCTGCTGGCGCCCGCGTTGTCGCCCAGCGCCATCGCCACGTTGGCCTGCAGCAGCTTGCGGTCGTCCTCCAGCGGCGCGGGCAGCACGTGCTCGATGCGGGCCAGCGCCGCGGCCGCGTCGGGCATCAGCCCGCGCTGGTAGCGGATCTTGGCCAGGAAGTACCACGCGCGATCGCGCACCGACGGCGGCGCGCCGCGCGCAAGCAGCGCCTCGAACACCTCGGCCGCCTGCTTGTGCAGGCCGTAGGACAGCAGCAGCCCGCCGCGCAGGATCTCGGCCTCGTCGGCGTGGTGCTGCATGCGGTCGAAGTGCTGCGACACCTCCAGCTTCGTGATCGCCGGGAAGTAGCGGCCCTGGTAGAACTCGAACAGCACGTCGCCGTAGTGCGGATCCAGCACCGGGTGCTTGGGCGGATCGGCCGGCACCTTGCTGGGATCGTCGGCGGCGCGCGCACCCGCCGTCGCGAGGACGCCCGCGACCAGCGCGGCGACCAGGCTCCGGGTCGGAAGAAGGCGCGAACGCAAGCGCATCGTCGTCACTGCCAGACTTTGACGTCGAATTCCGGCTGCAGCTTCTGCTGCACGTCCTTGATCTGCAGCTCGATGTACTTGGGCTCGGTGGTCTTGTCGAACTTGATCGTGGTGGCGCGCTTGTAGTCGCGGTCGTGCGGGCCCTTGCCGGTGAAGAAGGCCACGATCTCGTGGCTGCCGGCCTTCAGGTCGCCGAGGTAGACGCGCTGCACGCCGCCGCGATGCAGTGCCTGCACCTCCAGCGGCGTGTACAGGTAGGTGGTGACCACCTTGTCGTCGAGCTTGATCTGCACCGAGTCGAGGTCGAACATCAGGCCCACGTCCATCGACACGAACACCGCCACCTGCGTGTTGGCGGGGAACAGCAGCTCCTCCTCCAGCACCAGCAGGTCGCGGTTCAGGCGGATCACGTCGGCCTTGGTCTGCTGCACGCGGTCGTCCAGGCTGCCGGTGGGGGCGGGGTCGCCGGCGGCAGCGGCCGACGCGGCGCCGACTGCCGGCATCGCCGCGGTGACGGCGGCGGGCGCGGAAGCGGCGACGGCCGGCGCATCGGCCGCGAGGGCGGGCGACAGCGCCGCGACGGCGCACAGGGCTAGGGCGATCAACGCCGCGCGGGTCGGTTTCAGCATGCTGATCTCTCTTCGAATCTTTTTAGAACGTGGCCGACAGCACGGTGTTGAGCACGCTCGCGTGGTACGAGTAGGGCTTGCCGGTGCGCACGTCGGTGTAGTCGGCGTAGTGGAAATCGAGGTACTGGTACGAGCCGCTCAGCTTGACGTCGTACTTGCCCGGCACGCTGCGCAGCGTGTAGGAGACGGTCAGGCCGGGGCCGAAGTCGTGCATCGTGGCGAGCTCGCGGTTGCGCGACACGTACAGCGTCTGCACCGGCGAGTTGTCGCTGTAGAACAGGGCGTGGTTCTGGCGGTAGTAGCGCACGAAGCTCTCGAGCAGCCAGCCCGGCGCGAGGTTGCGGTTGTACGCGAGCTCCAGCGTGTGGCCGCGGATGCCCCAGGTGTCCCAGTAGTAGCGGTAGTCGGCCCGCAGCGAGCGGCGGTTGTTCGCGCCCTCGGGCGTGATGTCGCCGGTGGCCGACAGCTTGAGCGCCTTGCTCTCGCGCGTGGTGGGCGCGCTCTCGTGGACGTAGGTGCCGAAGACGCGCGCCAGCCGGTACGGGCTGCCGAGGTAGCCGTCGTCGTTGATCGATTCCAGGTTCGCGCTGGCCGTCCAGCGCGGCGTCAGGATCTGCGTGACGCCCAGCCGGTACTGCCAGTGGTGCGCGGTGCCGACCCAGCCCGGCGTGCCGTGCTGGCCCACCTTGTCGTCGGCGTGGCTGTAGCCCAGCAGCACGGTGGTCATGCCGCCGAACACGTCCTGCGTCAGGTCGACGCTGAGCGTGCTGGCCTGGTAGTCGGGCTCGACGCTGCGCGAGCCGGACACGTGGATCAGCGAGTCGCGCACGACGTAGTCCAGGCCCAGCTCGCCCTGGTTGCGCGTCTCCTTGAACTTGCTGGCGGTGGTGACGACGTCGATCGACGCGTTGCTCACCGCGTCGACGTACCAGCTGCCCGACAGCGACACGCGATCGAGCATGCTCTTGCGCACCAGCACCGCCGGCCCCTGCGCGATGACGCCGCCGCCGTCGTACAGGTGGTACATCGTCTCGGCGCGATCCTCGGGCAGGTCGACGGCCTGCACCGAGCTCGCGGCCACCGCGCCGGCGGCCAGGCCCGCGACGCGGGCGGCGTTCTTAATTGCAGCCACAGCCGCCCCCCTGCACGCCGGTGGCACCGCGCGAACCTTCGCGCACGACATACACGTGATCCTGCTGCCGCCCCGGCAGCTCGTTGAGCGAGGCCTTCATCACCGGGTCGGCCAGGCGCTCGCGCTCGTACGGCTTGACCCAGGGCTCGATCGGCTTGTACGCGCAGCCGGCCGCGCCGGCGAGCACGCCGGCGGCGACGAGGGCTGTGAGGACGGGGCGGGCACGGACCATCGTCATTCCTTCAGCAGCCCGCGGATCTGCTGCTCGTAGTCGGCCTCGGTGCCCGCGCGGTAGCCGCGGTGCAGGAAGCGCATCTTGCCGTCGCGGTCGATCACCACGGTCGACGGCATCGTCTCGAGGTCGTACAGCTTGCTGACCTTCTTGTCGGTGTCCAGCAGCACCGGGAAGCTGACGTTGAGCTTGGCGGCGGTGGCCAGCGCGGCATGCGGGTCGTCGTCGACGTTGACGCCCAGCAGCACGAAGCCCGACTTGCGGTATTTCTCGTACAGCGTCTCCAGGCGCGGCATCTCCTCGCGGCACGGGCCGCACCAGGTGGCCCAGAAGTTCACCAGCACGACCTGGCCGCGCAGCTCGTCCAGGCGGACGTTGCGGCCGTCGGCGCCGCGCAGCGTGAAGTCGGGGGCGATGGCGTTGGGCGCCGGGGCGACGGCGTGGGCCGGCGTGAGCACGGCCAGCGCGAGCGCGAGGGCGGAAGCGGCGGTGGCGAGGGAGCGGATCATGCGCATTTGGAGGTCAGAAGAAGAACGCGAAGCCCAGCGTCAGCTCGGGGTTCTGCGTGGAGCCCCGCTTGCCGAGCAGGTCGAGCGTGTAGATGTGGTCGCGGACGTCGGCGCGCAGCGCGACCCAGTCGGCCAGGAACAGCTTGGCGCCGACGCCGAAGTTCCAGGTCTGCATGCGCTGCGAGTCGAACGAGGTGGTGCCCAGGCCGCCGATCGCGTACATCGTCGACGCCTTCGCCCAGTTCTTGCCGATGAAGACCTCGCCCGGCAGGAAGTTCCAGCCCAGCGACAGGTCGTAGTACTTGAGCTTCTCCTGTTCGGCCGTGAAGAGGCCGCCCGGCAGGATCTGGCGGAACTCCTTGTCGCTGACCTTGGTGCGGCCGTAGGTCGCCTCGACGAAGAAGTCCTCCGTGATGTCGTAGCCGATGCGCGCGCCCCAGTCGAAGTGGGTGCCGAAGTTCTGCGCCGTGTAGCTGCCGCCGAACAGGCCGATCTCGAAGTCGTTGGACGGGTACTTGGGCTTGTGCACCTCGCGGCGCTCGACCTGCGGCACGATCACCTGGTCGCTGGTGTCGGCCGCGGGCGCGTCGGCGGCGCGCGCGTCGCCGTGGGCCAGCAGCGCCAGCACGCCGGCCGTGGCCAGCGTGGCGGCGGTCATGCGGGCCGCGACGGCAAGATGGGACGGACGCTTGGCGGCGATGGAACGGCTCTTGGCGGTCATGGGCGGCGCATCAGAAGAAGAAGGAGAGTCCGGCGGTGGCCGCGCGGTACTCGAGCGAGCGCTTGTCGGAGACGAACGCGGTGTAGATCGCGTAGTCGGCCCGCAGCATGAAGCGGTCGGTGAGGTGGTAGCGCGCGCCGACGATGGCGTCGGCCAGGCGCGCGTTGGTGGTCTGGAAGTTGACCAGGCTCTGGTTCGGGATGTTCCTGAACATGCCGATGCCGATGCCCATGAACGGCGAGAAGCGCTGGTCGGACCAGGGCTCGGCCTGCAGGTTGACGTGCCACAGCGTCGTGCCCGAGAACACGCCCTGCACCTGGCCCAGCGTCGACTCGAAGCTCAGCGTGTCCGAGATCCGGTACGACAACCAGAACTTGATCATGGACTCGCGATGGAAGCGGCCGTAGCCCGCGCCCAGCTCGACGCGGCGCGCCAGGTAGTCGTCGTAGCGGACGTCGCCGAAGTCGTTGGGCAGCCCGCCCTCGGCCAGCGTGGACTGCAGCTGCGCGCGCGTCACCCAGCCGACCTTGCCGGTGGCGGTGCGCACCTTGTACCAGTCGGTGTGGCGCAGCTCGATCGAGATCCACTCGCCGCGCGCGGCGACGTAGAAGACCGGGTAGCCGCGGCCGGCGAAGGTGTGCAGCTCGATGTACGGGTCGGTGACCTGCACTCGCTCCACCTTGGCGCCGCCGGGCACGCTGTCCGGCGTGGGCACGGTGGGCGCCGACCCGGTGGTCACGGGGGCGGGGATTTCCTCGGTCTGCGTCGAGCCCGGCACCGGCACGGTGGCCGTGCGCGGCCTGTCGTCGGCGACGGCGGACGCGGCGTCGGCCGGTGCGGATGCCGCGCTCGCCGGCGTGGAAGCGGCCGGGTCGGCGGCCACGGGCGCGTCGCCCGCGTGCGCACCCGCGCACGCGAGGGCGCAGGCCAGCCACGCCACGACGCGGCGCAGCGGCATGGACGTCAGCGAGACGGCGCGCACGCCGCTCATTGGGTATTGCACGTACCCGTCGCCGGATCCGCAGGAGTGAACATGCTGTAGCTGGACGTGCTGAACTCGTCCTGGCCGCTGGGCACGGGGTGGCTGATCCAGTAGGCGATGAGCTGCGCGTTCGGGTCGGACTCGCTCGCGAAGATGCGGCCGCCGCCGTGCAGCACGTTGAGCACCAGCGGCTTGTCGAACAGCCGGCTCTGGATCGGGCTGCCGAACACGGTCACGCCCTGCGCCGAATAGAAGTTCTTGTACATGTCGGAGGCGCGGATCGTGGTGGCCGTGGCGGAGTCCGTTGCCGCCGCCGCGACGTCGGCGTCGGAGATGGCGGTGGCCGCGACGATCACGCGCAGCGCGCCGCCGGTGCCGGTGTTGCTGTCATGGCAGCCGGCGCCGGCGCAGGTGTTCGTCGAGGTGACGCCATTCTGCGTGATGGTCAGCTGCTTGAGGAAGATCGGGAAGATGCACTTCTGGAAATACGGGAACGCCAGCGTCGCGCCGCCGGTCGTCGACGGATTGGAGACGTTGCCCGGATTGCTCAGGGGATCGCCGCCCCCGCCGCAGCCGGCGAGCAGGGCGCCCGCCACCGCGGCAGGCAGGATGCCGGCGCGCAGGCCGCGGAAAAGAGTCGTCTTCGAGATCTGCATCGTCATGGAGTGAGGCAACCCGCCGAGATCCAGCTGGCGATCGTCGCATAGTTCGCGCTGCCGGCGGGCAGTACCGCAGTGGTCTGGGTGGTCGCCGCGTCCGGGTGCGGGATCGTCGACGGGCGCGCCAGCAGGTAGCTGGTGGGCGGGTGGCAGACGTCGTTGACCATGGTCATCGTGACGCCCCAGTCGCCGTCCGGGTCGCCGGTCAGCACGTAGCGGTTGTCGGTGAAGGACGTCGCGCCGGTGGCGGTGTTGGTGGAGCCGCGCGCCTGGTGGCAGCCGGCGCAGGTGCTCTGCAGGATCGGGTAGACCGAGGCGATGAACGAGTCCTCGTCCAGCGTGTTCATCATGATCGTGCCGCTGGTCGGGTCGAACGGGTCGTTGTAGTACTTGCCGCCGGTATCGATCCACTCGGCGAGCAGGCGCTTCTCGGCCGCGTTGAGCATCTTCGAATGGTCGGGCGCGGTCGCCGGCGGGTTCGGGTGCGCGGCCTGGGCGGCGGCGTCGGACATCAGCGACTGGCCGGACAGGATCTCCATTAGCCGGCTCTTGCGCGCCAGGCCCGTCGCCTCGCCCTCGCTGGCGGCGGTGTTCACCAGCGCGGGCAGGCGCTGGATCATCGGCACGCCGTCGTCGAAGAAGATGACGGGGCGGCCCGACGAGTCGAGCTGCGGGTCGCCGATCATCACCGCGTCGTACGAGGTCACGCGGCCGTCGCCCGCGGTGGTGGCCGTCAGGTTGATGTGGGCGGATGCGTTGTGGCA
>DASQCX010000101.1:0-12011 GCA_035634455.1 Burkholderiaceae bacterium | reverse complement strand
GGCTTCGGCTGGATCGCCAACCACTTCGACGCGATCGACACGCGCCACGCCGGCCGCGTCAGCTTCGACGACGTGCGGCGCTACCTGAAGACGCGCGACACGACGCGCTGACCGGTTCAGGACCGCACGTAGGCGTAGCCGGCGTGCTGGCGCCGGATCAGTTCGACCACGCCCGAGGGCACGCTGCCGACGCCCGGCGCGAGGTCGGCCGGCTCGAGGTGGAAGGCGCGCATCGAGTTCTGGCAGGCGACGATGCGCACGCCCATGGCCTGGGCCGCGGCGATCTTGTCGGCCACGGGCGAGTCCTTCTTCAGCATCGCGATGCCGGGGCCGTAGACCACCAGCTCGATCTCGGCCGCGTTGGCGCCGATGCCGTCGATCGCGTTGCCGATGTTGCCCAGCGTGAGGTTCCACTTCTTCGCGTCGTCGTCGGTCACGGCGAAGATGGCCTGCTCGCGGGCGCTCTCGGCGGGCGCCGCCGCGACGGCCTGCGGCACGGGCGCCGGGCCGGCGGCGCAGGCGAGTTCGCCGGCCAGCGCGAGCAGGGCGGCGGCGAGGAGGCGGGGGGCGCGGCGGCTGGGCGTCATGGGGTCTCCGGAGGGAAGTTGCGCGGACATACCCTGAGTTTGCCGGGTCCGCAAGACGGGAAGCCTCACATCCCCCTAACTTCGCTGTACTATTGCCGCGTCAAGGGCACACCCGTGCGAGAGCCGGGGTCGCAAAGCCACCGACCCTCCGCCAACTGGAGGGCAGCGGGGTTGCCAACGGGCGCGGGACCATCCGCCCCGATCCTCGTGAGTCGCGAACCGCCGCAGTGCGGGGACTCACCGGCCGCGATCCCGATCCACGTGCGAGGCCCGCGTGAGGGAGAGGGTGTTGGCGGCATTGCACATCACGCAGTTCGGACGGGTCGCGCGCACGGGCGGGCGGCCGCTCGCGCACGCATGCCCGCGCGGGGGCCGGCCATGACGCTGGCCGACCGCTGGAAGCGCTGGCGCGCCCGGGGCGTGTCGCCCGCGTCGGCCGCGCCTTCCGTGCCGCCGCATTCGTTCGAGGACGACGTCACCGGCCTGGTGAACCGGCGCGTGATGCACGACACACTGGTGGCCGCGCTGCAGGACGAGACGCCCGGCGCGGTGGTGATGTTCGACCTCGACAACTTCAAGTACTTCAACGACCGCCACGGCCATGGCGTCGGCGACGAGCTGCTGCGCCTCGTCGCGGCGCGGCTGCGCGAGACGCTGGCGACGGCGGCCTGCCTGGCGCGCGTCGGCGGCGACGAGTTCATGGCCTTCCTGCCGGGACGCACGCTGGCCGCGGCGCTGCGCGAGGCGCAGGCCTGCCTGGACCGCATGCGCGAGCCCGTCGTCCTGTCGGCCAGCGCCGAGATCGTGACCCTGTCGGCCGGCGTGGCCACGCTGGCCGCGGAGTCCGCGCGCGCGGTCGACGCCGTCTGGCGCGCCTGCGACGCCGCCGTGCAGGCCGCCAAGGCGCGCGGGCGCGACCGCGTCGTCGCCTTCGACGACGACACGCGCCGCATCGTCGCGTCGCGGCGCGACCTGCTGTCGACGGTCGCCGAGCTGCAGGAGCGCAACCGCGCGCTGCGCGAGGAGGCGCGCACCGACGCGCTGACCGGCCTGCGCAACCGCCTAGCACTCGACGAGCTGCTGCACGCGGTGGCCGGCGACGGCGATCGCCGCGTGCAGCGCGCCGCGGTCGCCTTCATCGACGTCGACCACTTCGGCAACTTCAACCACATGCACGGCGACGCCGCCGGCGACGACGCGCTGCGCACCGTGGCCCACGCGATCCGCGCCTGCGCCCGCGAAGCCGACCTCGTGTTCCGCAAGGGCGGCGAGGAGTTCGTCGTGGTGCTGCCCGACGCGTACGGCGACGCCGCGATCGCCGCCGCAGAGCGCATCCGCGGCGCGGTCGTGGGCCTGGCGCTGCCGCACGCGGGGTCGACGGCGGCCGGCGTCGTCACCGTGACGATCGGCGTGGCCAGCGGCCCGCCCGGCGCCACGCTGCGCCAGCTGCTGGAGGCCGCGGCCGAGCGGGCGATGGCCGCCAAGGTGGGCGAGCAGCGCAACCGCGTGCATGCGGTGCGGCTGCCGGACGTCGAGGCGCCTCAGCCGCGATAGAAGTACGGGTCCAGCACGCTGACCGCCGTGATCGAGTCGATCGGCAGGTTGTTGTTGCGCGCGGTCTCGCGGATCGCCTCGGGGCTGGGGGCGTCGTAGATGCAGAAGGTCTTCTTCAGGTCGTCGCTGACGTAGGAGTGGACCCAGGTCACGCCGCTCTTCGCGTTGCTGGCCACGACGGTCATGCAGACGTCGGCGCCCTGGTTGTTCACGGGAATGTGCAGGCCTTCGGGGAAGGTGCGTTCGACGAGGTAGCGAGGCATGGCGGACTCCTTGGTGGTGCGCGGCCGCTGTTCGACCGTGGAAGGGAGCGTAGGCCCGTGCCGCGCGCGCCGCAACGGCGCGATTGCCCAGATTGGCCGCCGCCGCTACCCATTCTTGGCCGCGATCCCCGCGCGCACCGCGGCGGCGGCCGCCTCGGCGCGCGAGTTCACCCCTAGTTTGACGAAGGCCGCCGCGACATGGTGGTCGACCGTGCGCACCGAGCGGCACAGGCGCTCGGCGATCTCGGAGTTGCGCAGGCCGGCGCACAGCAGCGCCAGCACCTCGCGTTCGCGCTCCGTCAGCTGGTGCGGGTTGACCTGCGTCGACGCCCGCGCGCCGCGCGGCACGCCGCGTACGCCGGCGGCGCGCAGCGTCCTGCGCAGGCGTTCGGACGCGGCCTGGGCGCCGAGCTCGTCCAGCAGCGCGAGCGCTTCCAGCCGCGCCGTGTCGTCGCCGTCGGCCAGCGCCAGCGCGCGCTCGAACGGCGCGCCGATCGCGGCCCACGCGTCGGCGGCCGCGCGCCAGTCGCCGCGCAGCAGCAGCGCGTGCGGCTCGGCGCAGGCCGCCGGCGCGGGCGCGGCGACGCCCGCGCGCCGCAGCCACGCCGCGAGCTCGCCCGCGAACCACGGGTGGCCGTGGCGCTCGGCCTGCGGCAGCGCGGCGCGCGCCTCGGCGGCGGCCGCGGCCAGGTCGCCGCGCAGCCACGCGGCCTCGGCGCGCGCGCAGCGCACCGGCGCCACGCGCTGCAGCGTGCCGCTGGACTGCGCCAGCGTCAGCGCCTCGTCCAGCGTCCGCGCGGCCTGCGGCTCGCCGCGGCGCGCCTGCAGCCGGCCGAGCGCGGCCAGCGCCATCACGCGGCTGGTGGTCGGATGCGCGGCCTGCTGCACGATGTCGAGCGCGTGCTCGCGCGCATCGTCCCAGTGGCCGAGGTGCAGCTCGCACAGCGCGAGCCAGGCGACGGCGTAGTGGCGGTAGAAGTCGATCTCGTGCTGCTGCGCGAACGCGATGGTCGCCTGCAGGTGTTCGCGCGCCTCCCGCAGCCGCCACACCTCGCCGGAGCCCGAGCCGAGGTTGCTGTGCGTGTTGGCGGCCAGGCCGTGCAGGCCGTCCGCCAGCGCGAGTTCGAGCGCGCGGCGCAGGTGGGCGCAGCCGGCGTCGTAGTCCAGGAACAGCGTGGCGGTGCCCAGCGTGCCGGTCGCCTCGGCGAGGATCTCGCGCTCGCCCAGGCGCGCGGCCAGCGCGATGGATTTCTCCGCCCAGGCGACCGACTCCGCGCAGTCGCGATTGAGCATGCGCAGCTGCGCCTCGACGCGGTAGGCGCGCGCGAGGTCCGCCCCTGGCGGCAGCGGCTCCAGCAGCGCGATCGCGCGCCGGCTCGCCGCGTCGGCCTCGGCGTTGCGCAGCGCCAGCACCTGCGCCAGCGCGAGCCCGCTCAGGTTCGCGGCCTCGGCGCGCGCGTCGGGATGGTCGCGATGCCACGCCGACAGCCGGCCGTGTGCGGCGATGGCCTCGTCGAGCTGGCCGGTCAGCCGGCATTCGCGGGCGTACGCGGCCAGCCATTCGCCGACGGCCGCGCCGCCTTCGCCGTGCGCCAGCGCCGTGCGGTACTGCGCCGCGGCCTCCGCATGCGCGCCGCGCTGCAGCGCCTGGCGCGCGGCCTCGGGCGCGAGCGCCGCGACGGCGCGCGCGTCACCGGCGCGCACGGCGTGATGCACGCGGCGCGCGAGCGGCACCGCGGCGAGGCGGTCGCCGTCGAGCGCGCGCAGCACGTCGGCGTGCAGGGCGCGGGCGATCGGCGGCGACAGCGAGTCCTCGATCGCGACGCGCGCCAGCTCGTGGCGGAAGAAGAACGCGCCGTCGGCGGTGTTGAGCAGCCCCGAGTTCAGGCATTCGTCCAGCGTCGCGGCGGCCGGCGCCAGCAGCGCGTCGACCAGCGCGCTCTCGATGCGCGTGGGCACCGTCGCCGCGAGCCGCACGACGGCCTGCGCCGCGGGCGCCAGCCGCGCGAAGCGCGCCAGCACCAGGTCCTGCACGCCGCGCGGCACGCCGTCGGCGCCGTGGCGCAGCAGCTCGCTGACGAACAGCGGATTGCCGTGCGTCAGCGCGTGCAGCCCGGTGGCCGAGCGCATCGCCGCCTGCGCCAGCGCGGCGACGGCGTCGGGCGACAGCGGCGGCAGCGGCAGCCGCGTCACCTGGCTGGCGGGCAGCTCGCCGAGCAGCCGGCGCAGCGGATGCGCGGCCGACACCTCGTCGTCGCGCCACGACATCACGAGCAGGCACGGCACGCGGTCGATGCGGCGGCCCAGGAACTTCAGCAGGTCCAGCGTGGCGTCGTCGGCCCAGTGCAGGTCCTCGAAGATGGCCAGCACCGGGCGGCGGCTGCGCTGCAGCGTCGTCAGCACCGCGTCGAACAGCTCGGCGCGCGCGTGGCCCGGCTGCAGCAGCGCGCGGAACGGGACGTCGACGTCGCGCGCGATGTCGTGCAGCGGCGCGAGCGGGTGCGGCGTCTCGAGCGAGTCGCAGGCGCCCCACCACAGCGTCGCGTCGCCGCGGCGCGCGGCCATCGCCTTGAGCAGCGTCGTTTTGCCGATGCCGGCCTCGCCGCTGACCAGCACCAGGTGGCCGCCGCCGTGGCGCGTCGCGGCGAGCTGGCGTTCGAACGTCAGCAGGGCGGCGTCGCGCTCGACGAGCTCCATGGCGTCATGCCGGCGGCTGGCGGTCCAGCGCCGCCATCACGGCGTCGAGTTCGGCCGGCGCGACGTCCAGGCCGAAGCCGTCGGCCAGCACGTCGGCGAACTCGGCGCGGGTGTGCAGATCGCGCTCCACCGGCGCGGCGGTCTCGGGGCGGAATGCCGACAGCCGGCGGTTGAACAGCCGCAGCCGGCCGCCCTCGATCGCGCGGCCCACCAGCAGGTTGGCGGCCAGCATCGACTTCGGCCAGGTGGCGACGAACCAGTTGCCCATCTCGCAGTCGATCGGGTGCGGCACGCCGGGTTGCAGCTGGTAGCAGTCCTTCCAGCCCGCGGGTTCGCGCTGCTGCAGCAGCAGCTCGGCGCCGACGTCGACCAGCCGGTACAGGCCCGTGCCCGCCGGTTGGGCGTCGCGGCTGGCCAGCGCCAGCGGCGCGGTCGGCGCGAGGATGCCGCAGCCGACGTCGACCAGGTGGTCGGCGCCGTCCAGCCTCACGCGCGTGGCCAGGTGTGTGCGGGCGGTGACGACGTCCGCCGCCACGCCCGAGCGGATGCGCGCCTCCATCGCCTGCGCCTGAAAGCCGATCGCGTGCAGCGCGTTGCGCAGCAGCGTGTTCTGCTCGAAGCAGTAGCCGCCGCGGCGCCGGTGGACCATCTTGGCCTGCAGGCCGGCCAGGTCCAGGCGCGGGACGCGGCGCGCCAGCACCTCGATGTTCTCGAACGGCACGGCGCTCGCGTGCAGCCGGACCAGCCGCTCGAGGCACTCGCGCGTCGGCGCGGGCGTGCCCGCGAAGCCGATGCGGCGCAGGTAGGCCGCGAGGTCGAGCTCGCTGCCGACGGCCGTCATGCCGCGACGATCCGCCAGCCCGCGGGCGGCAGCGTGTCGTCGGCGCCGCCGAGCCGGTACTTCTGCGGCGCGGCGGTCACGTTGACGATGACGGTGAGCTTGTCCGCCGCGAGCGCGCGCTCGAACGCGAACAGCCTGTCGTTGCCGACGTCCAGCACGCTCAGCGCGCCGCCGTACTGCCCGGCGGCCAGCGCCGGATGCCGGTGCTTCAACGCCAGCAGCTCGGCGTAGAACGGCTGCAGCTCGCGTGTCTTCCAGGCGATCGGGTCCTTCTCGAAGAACTCGAGGCGCTTGGTCAGGCGCGCCTCCTGGCCGCCGTAGATCAGCGGCATGCCGGGCAGCGTGAACGTGAGCACGGCCAGCGGCAGGTAGGCCGCGCCGTACAGCTCGGCATCGGTGCCGTGCCACGAGTTGAAGTCGTGGTTGCTGGTGAAGCGCATGCGGTAGGCCGAGGACGGGTAGCCGTGCGGCTCCTGCGCGGCCCAGTCGCGCAGCTCGGCCGCGCCCGCGCGGCCGCCGCCGATCCTGCGGAACAGCTCGGCCAGGTCCCAGCTGTAAGTCATGTCGAACGCGGCGCGGTGCAGCTCGATCGCGTCGGACTCGGCCAGCATGAACATCGGCTTGACCGCGTCGAGCTCGCGTCGCGCGCGCTCCCAGAACGGCGTCGGCACCAGGCTGGCGACGTCGCAGCGGAAGCCGTCGAGGTCGATCTCGCGCACCCAGAAGCGCATCGCCGCGATCATCGCATCGCGCAGCGCGGGGCGGTCGTAGTTCAGCGCGGCGACGTCCGACCAGTGCTCCTCGTTGGGCGAGCCCGCGTTGAACGTGACCGGGAAGATCTCGCCGTGCGCGTCGAGCTTGTACCAGTCCTTGTGCTCGCGCGCCCACGGATGGTCGAAGGCCGTGTGGTTGGCGACCCAGTCGAGGATCACCTTCATGCCTTGCGCGTGCGCGGCCCGCACGAAGGCGCGCGCGTCGTCCAGCGTACCGAACTCCGGGTTGACCGCGGTGTAGTCGCGGATCGAGTAATAGCTGCCCAGCGTGCCCTTGCGGTTGAGCTTGCCGATCGGCTGCAGCGGCATCAGCCACAGGATGTCCACGCCCATCGCCCTGAGCCGCGGCAGTTCGGCCATCGCGGCCTCGAGCGTGCCCTGGGCGGTGTACTGCCGCACGTTGACCTGGTAGATCGCGGCCTGGCGCGACCAGGGCACGTGCGGCATCCCGGTGGAGGCGTCGGCGGCGTGGGACGGGTTCATGGCGAGCGCGGGCGTGCTGGCGAGCAGCGAGAGCAACTGGCGGCGGGGCAGGGACATCGATGCCTCCTTGGCCGAACCAGTTTAGTCCCGTGGCGGCGCGGCTTCAGAGCGTGAAGTCGTAGTCGATCGTCAGCGGCGCATGGTCGCTGAACCGCGACTCGATGTGGATGTGCTCCTTGCGCGCCAGCGCCGCGACGCCGGGCGTGGCGAGGTGGTAGTCCAGCCGCCAGCCCACGTTCTTCGCCCAGGCCTGGCCGCGGTTGCTCCACCACGTGTACTGCTCCTCCTTGTCGTTCAAGGTGCGGAACACGTCGACCAGGCCGCCGTCGGTCAGCAGCTTGGTCATCCACTCGCGCTCCTCGGGCAGGAAGCCGGAGTTCTTCTGGTTGCCCTTCCAGTTCTTGAGGTCGATGTTCTTGTGCGCGATGTTGATGTCGCCGACGAGAATGAACTCGCGCTGGGCCTTGAGCGCCATCAGGTGCGGGTAGATCAGGTCGAGGAAGCGGAACTTGGCGGCCTGGCGTTCCTCGCCGGACGAGCCGCTGGGGAAGTAGCAGCTGATGATGCTCAGCTTCTCGAACGGGTGCCGCAGGCCGGCGGACGGCTTGTCGAAGCGGAACTCGACGTAGCGGCCCTCGTCGTCGAACTCCACGTCGCCGAAGCCGGTGACGACCTCGGTCGGCGCGACGCGGCTGTACAGGCCGACGCCCGAGTAGCCCTTCTTGACGGCGTAGTGGAAGCGGCCGGGCATGCCGTCCAGGGTGTCGAAGACGTCGTGCACGTGCTCGTGCTGGGCCTTGACCTCCTGCACGCCCATACAATCGGCCTTCATGGACTCCGCCCATGCAAGGAAGCCCTTGTTGTGGGCCGAACGGATCCCGTTCAGGTTCAATGTCACCAGGCGAAATCCCAAGGCAATCACTCCATGACAGCTCCCACCAACGACCTGCTCGCGCAGGAATTCGTCCAGTTCTCGGTGGAGGCCGGTGTTCTTCGGTTCGGTGATTTCAAGACGAAGGCCGGGCGCCAGTCGCCCTACTTCTTCAACACCGGGTTCTTCGACGACGGCATGAAGCTCATGCGTCTCGGCGAATTCTATGCACGCCGGCTGCTGGCGTCCGGCGTGGAGTTCGACATGCTGTTCGGCCCCGCCTACAAGGGCATCACGCTGGCCGCGGCGGTGGCCATCGGGCTGGCCAGGCACGGCAAGAACGTCGGCTACGCGTACAACCGCAAGGAAGCCAAGGATCACGGCGAGGGCGGCACGCTGGTGGGCGCGCCGGTCAAGGGCCGCGTGATGATCATCGACGACGTCATCACGGACGGCGCCTCCAAGCGCGAGGCCGCCGACCTGATCCGCGCCGTCGGCGCCGAGCCGGTGGGCGTGGCCATCACGATGGACCGCCAGGAGCGCGCACGCGACGAGGGCGAGGATCGCCGCTCGGGCGTGCAGTACGTGGAGCAGACGCTGGGCCTGAAGGTGATCGCGATCGCGACGCTGGCCGACCTGATGCAGCTGCTCGCCACCACCGGCGACCCGGCGCTCGCCGCCAGCAAGGACGCCGTCGCCGCCTACCGCGCCCGCTACGGCATCGACGCCTGAACAAGGAAGCCGCCATGACCGCTCGCCCCGTCCGCCCGTCGCACGCCCTCCGGATGGCGGCCGCCGCGGCCCTCGTCCTCGCCGCCGCCGGCGCCCAGGCCATGACCGTCAGCTACCAGTGCACCGGCCGCCGCCTGCTGACGGCCGAACTGAGCCCGCGCGAGGGCCAGCTGCACTTCGAGGGCAAGGACTGGACGGTCCTGCGCGTGCGCGACAGCAACGAGGCGCGCTACGTCAGCAACAAGGACGGGATCGTCATCGTCACCAAGGATCGCGCGCTGACCTTCTCGCACGGCGGCGAGACGCTGCAGTGCCTGCTGTACTCCGACGCGCTGCCGGGCGACGCCCCGCACACGCACTGACATGAGCGCCAAGGACCCGTCCGCCGCCGAGACCGTCCTGCGCGAGGCCCGCATGTCGTGGTGGGCGCTGTGGCCGCGCGTCGTGCTGGGCGTCGTGGGCCTGCTGCTCGTCGCCTGGGGCCTGCTGCGGCAGGACCGGCTCGGCTACGGCGTCTCCGGCTTCGGCGCGCTGGCGTTCCTGTGGTTCGCGGGCGGCGCGCTGCTGCGCCGCAGCGCTATGAGCGTGCGACTGACCGACCGCTACGTCGTGCTGCAGCGCGGCCTCGTGAGCCGCCGCACGTCCACCGTGATGCTCAACCGCGTCGAGGGACTCGACGTCGACCAGAGCCTGTGGCAGCGCATGACCGGCTACGGCACGCTCACGATCCGCGGCACCGGCAGCGAGGACCTGCGCCTGCCCGGCCTCACCGACCCGGTCGGCTTCCAGGCCGCGGCGCGCCAGGCGATCAACGCCGCGAGCGGGCGCGCGGCGTTCTGATGACGTCCTGAGCAGGGCGCCGCGCCGGCGCCCGCCCGATGCTCAGGCGCCCAGCTTCTTCTTCAGCAGCTCGTTGACCTGCGCCGGATTGGCCTTGCCCTTGCTGGCCTTCATCGCCTGGCCCACGAGCGCCTGGAACGCCTTCTCCTTGCCGGCCTTGAACTCGTCGACCGACTTCTGGTTGGCGGCCAGTACCTCGTCGAGAATGGCCTCCAGTGCGCCTAGGTCGTTCATCGGAAGCGCGCCGAGTCGCTTGGCGATCGCTTGTACGTCCTCAAGCGTTAGTAGGTTCTCGTCAGCGTTGAATGACCACATCTCCTCGAAGACCTGAAGCGCTCCCGGCCGGGTCAAAACGCCGGCTTGAAGTGCGGTGATGAGGTTCGCCAAGGATTCTGCGGATACCGGGCACTCCGCGATGACGCGGCCTTCCGCATTCAGGCGCTTGGAGATTTCGCCCATGATCCAGTTCGCGACCAGCTTGGCCGGCGCGCCGGCATCGCGCGCAGCCTCGTAGAAGCGCGCGGTGGCCAGCGACTGCGTCATCATCGCGGCGTCGTACTCGGGCAGGCCGTCGACCTTGACGAAGCGCTCGGCCATCGCGCGCGGCAGCTCGGGCATCTGCGCGCGCACCTGCTCGACCCACTCGCGCGAGATCACCAGCGGCGGCAGGTCGGGGTCGGGGAAGTAGCGGTAGTCCTGCGCGTCCTCCTTCGTGCGCATCTCCTGCGTGACGCCGGTGTCGGGGTCGAACAGCACCGTCGCCTGGCGGATCCGGCGGCCGTCCTCGATCTCGTCGATCTGCCAGTTGATCTCGTAGTCGATCGCCTGCTGGAGATGGCGGAAGCTGTTGAGGTTCTTGATCTCGCGGCGCGTGCCGAACGGCGCGCCGGGGCGGCGCACGGAGACGTTGGCGTCGCAGCGGAACGAGCCCTCCTGCATGTTGCCATCGCAGATGCCCAGCCACTGCACCAGCGCGTGCAGCGCCTTCGCGTAGTCGACCGCCTCGGTCGACGAGCGCAGGTCGGGCTCGGTCACGATCTCCAGCAGCGGCGTGCCGGCGCGGTTCAGGTCGATGCCCGACATGTGGGCCAGGCCCTCGTGCACCGACTTGCCGGCGTCCTCTTCCAGGTGGGCGCGCGTCAGGCGCAGCGTGCGCAGCTGGCCGTCGTGCATGAACGGCACGGTGCCGCCCTGCACGACGGGGATCTCGTACTGGCTGATCTGGTAGCCCTTGGGCAGGTCGGGATAGAAGTAGTTATTGCGTGCGAAGATCGACAGCGGCGCCACGGTGGCGTTGACCGCCAGCCCCAGCCGGATCGCGCGCTCGACCGCGCCGCGGTTGAGCACGGGCAGCGTGCCCGGCAGCGCGAGGTCGACCGCCGAGGCCTGCGTGTTGGGCTCGGCGCCGAACTCGGTGGACGCGCCGGAGAAGATCTTGCTGGCCGTCGACAGTTGCGTGTGGGTCTCGAAGCCGATCACGACTTCGTAGCCGCGAATGAGGGTGCTCATGATGGAACGCTGTCCTTGGAAACGGTGGCCGCGGCGTCGAGCGCGCGGCCGGGGGAAACGAGTTCTTGTTCGGTGAGGCTGCGCGCGCGCGCGAGCGCCTGCGCGGCCTCGTGCGCGCTCGCGAGCGTGTCGCGGCAGCGGGCGACGTACTTCGGCGCGAGCTCCACGCCCAGCGCGTTGCGGCCCAGCGCCAGCGCCGCGGCGAGCGTCGTGCCCGAGCCCGCGAACGGGTCCAGCACGGTGTCGCCCGGGTCGGTGAACAGCTCGATGAACCAGCGCGGGAGCGCCTGCGGGAACGCCGCGCTGTGGCCCTTGTTGCCGCACTCGGTGGCCAGGTGCAATACGTTGGTGGGGTAGGCGCGGTCGCGGCCCTGCCAGTTGGCGATGTTCTTGCCGAACGCGTTGCCCACGCGCGAATCGTGGCGCACGACGTCGTTGGCGCCGAGCGTCTTCAGGCGCGTGGTCGCCCAGTCGCCCATCGGCACCATCACGGCGTCCTGGTTCATCTTGAAGCGCTTCTCGCGCGTGAAGTGCAGGCAGCGCTCCCACGCGTCGCGGAAGCGGTTGGGCCACTTGCCGGGAAAGCAGTTGCGCTTGTGCCAGACGTACTCTTCCGTCCACAGCCAGCCCTGCTTGCGCAGCGCGAGGATCAGCTCGAGGACGTGGTGTGGCGCTCGCCGTCGACCACCTTTTCCTTGATGTTGATCACCAGCGAGCCGCTGCGCTTCAGCACGCGCTGCATCTGCTCGGCGCGTGGCAGGAACCAGGCGACGTAGTCGTCGGGCGTGACGCCGCCGTAGGTCGATGCGCGCTGGTCGGCATAAGGCGGCGACGTGACGATGAGATCGACACGTTCGGCCG
>DASQCX010000100.1:0-4546 GCA_035634455.1 Burkholderiaceae bacterium | reverse complement strand
TACGTCTACCAGACCCACGTGAAGTGACCGCCCCGGCGCCGGCCACCGGCGACAGCGCCGACGACGGCGCCATTGCGGAATCCGCGACCGCGACGCAGACCGTCGACGGCGTCGCGCTGGCCCGCCTGTACGGCGAGCCGCTGTTCCGCATGCCGACGGATCTGTACATCCCGCCGGACGCGCTCGAGGTCTTCCTCGAGACCTTCGAAGGTCCGCTGGACTTGCTGCTGTACCTGATCCGCAAGCAGAACTTCAACATCTTCGACATCCCGCTGGCGCAGGTGACGCGCCAGTACCTGGACTACGTCGACCAGATCCGCGCCCACAACCTCGAGCTCGCCAGCGAATACCTGCTGATGGCGGCGATGCTGATCGAGATCAAGTCGCGCATGCTGCTGCCGCCCAAGCCGACGGCCGACGGCGCCGAGCCCGAGGATCCGCGCGCCGAGCTGGTGCGCCGCCTGCTGGAGTACGAGCAGATGAAGCTGGCCGCGGCGCAGCTCGACGCGCTGCCCGTGATCGGCCGCGACTTCCTGCGCGCCCAGGTGACGATGGAGCAGTCCAACGTCACGCTGTTCCCCGACGTGAGCCTGGCCGACCTGCGCGAGGCCTGGGCCGACATCCTCAAGCGCGCCAAGCTCAACCAGCACCACCACATCTCGCGCGAGCAGCTGTCGGTGCGCGAGTACATGTCGCGCGTGCTGCGCCGGCTGCAGGGCGTGCGCTACGTCGAGTTCCAGGAGCTGTTCGACACCGCGACCAGCCCCACCGTGATGGTGGTGACCTTCATCGCGATGCTGGAGCTCTCGCGCGAGCGCCTGCTCGAGGTGACGCAGGCCGAGGCCTTCGCGCCGATCTACGTGCGGCTGGCCTACACGCCCCTGCAGTGAGCCCACGTGACCTCGCCGCCGCGACCGCCGCTGCGCCTCGTCGAACCGCCGGAGCGCGCTGACGACGACACCGGCTTCGCGCCGGTCGACCGCGCGCCGCACGACATCCACCCGCCCTACCGCGAGCTCGCCGTCGTCGAGAACGACGCGGCCACCGACGAGGACGCGCCGCGCGCGTCGCTGTCGCCGCGCTTCGTCGTGGCCGCGCTGATCGTGTTCCAGGCGCTGGCGGCGTCCACCTTCCTCGGCAAGTACACGGCGCTCGTGCACGGCGACGACCAGTTCAAGTTCGCCGCCGCGATGAGCCTGCCGGCCAGCGCCTGCCTCTACGTCGGCGCGCTGCTGCTGGCGCTGCGGCCCGGGCGCGGCCGCGCGCTGTTCATCGTCGCGGCCTGCGGCTTCGGCCTGTCGCTGCCCGGCTGGGGCGTGGGCTACGGCTGGAGCTGGCCGATGGCCTTCGGGGCGATCGTCGCGCTGGCCGGCGCGTGGTATGCGCGTCCCGAGGCGCGTCCCGACGAGGCGTCGGGCGCGCAACCCTGAATCCTTTCTTCGCCACAAGGAACCTTCCCATGCGTCTGCCCGCTCCGTCGCTTCCGCTCCTGCTCGCCGCGCTCGCCACGCTCGCGGGCTGCCAGGCCTTCGCGCCGCAGCCCGATCCCGCGACCCTGCCGCACGCGACGATCGCCGGCACGCACGTCGATGCCGGCCAGCGCGTCGACACCTTCCGCCTGCTCGCCGTCGACGGCCACGCGGTGCTGCCCTACACCGACGAGCCGGCCAAGCAGATCGGTCACGACGCGTCCAACGTCGTCGTCGCGGGCCGTGCCGTGCGCCTGGAGATCGAGGGCTTCGGGTTCTACGACAACGCGATGCGCCGCCTGTTCTGGGACCCGATGCGCGCCCAGGGCGTCGTCGAGTTCGTGCCGGTCGCCGGTGCGACGTACTCGCTGCGCGGCGCGATCGCGCCCGAGCTGTCGTCGGTCTGGATCGAGAACGACGCCACGCACGAGGTCGTCGGCCGCAAGATCAGCGTGCCGGGCCGTGGCGCGGCGGCGGCCGAAGCCGCGTCGGCCGCCAAGGCCGCGGAGGCCGCGGCCGGCGACGACCAGTGACGCTCAGGACGCCGCCTGCGCGCGGCGCGTGATCAGCGCGATCGGCAGGCCGACGCCGGCCATGTGCACCAGCAGGCCCGTGGCGGTGGTCAGCAGCGGGAAGCGCAGCGGAAACGGGTACGCCGACAGCGGCAGCACGACGAAGTTCATGAAGCCGTAGATCGCCACGCCGTAGGCCAGCCCCGCCGCCACCGGCTCGCGCCGCAGCCAGGTCCAGCGACGCGCGACGGCGAAGAACAGCGCCGCCGCGACGATCACGATCGCGTAGTGGCACGCGAGCCCGAGCGCCGCGGACGGCGCGCCGCCGTCGTACGAGGCCTTGCCCAACAGGCCGCTGGCGACCGTCTGCAGGATGCGCTCGGCGGAGATGCCCTTCCAGCCGTAGTACAGGACGGCATAGGTGATGTCGCAGGTGGCGCCGACGACGCCGGCGAGCAGGATCAGGCGCATCGTGCGCGCGGTGCTGGAACTCATGCCGTTTCCTCGCGAGCCACGGGGGGGCCGCCATTGTTGCCCGGGAACAGGCCCAGCGCGCTGCCCAGCATGCGCGCGATCTGGCGCCGCGTCTGCTCATGCGCCAGGTAGTGCGTGTGGAACACCGGCGAGGCGTCGAACTGCACGGGGCAGCGATCGGGCGACGCGCGCAGCAGCTCGTTGTCCGCGGCGCGCCCGCCCAGCGCGGACAGGCGCCGCACCAGGCCGTCGCTCTCCTCCTCGGCGCCGGCCAGGTCCTCGAACAGCCAGTCCCAGGCCTGCCGGTCGACGGCGATGCCCGCGCCCGGACCCCAGTGCGAGCCGACCAGCCACATGCCGTCGGGCAGCTCGGTGGCCGGGCGGCCGCGCATCATCCGCTCGACGCCGGCGGGCTCGACGTCGTGGAAGCCGGGCGGCACGTCGTAGGCCAGGCCGCGCTCCAGGTTGACGAGCTCGGCCAGCGTGTCGCGGCTCAGCCAGGGCGCGCCGAGATGGCGCAGGCCGCCGACCGCCGCGGCCAGGCCGTGCCAGCGCTGGCCCACGCGCTCGAACACCTGCGTGCCCAGGTGCGGGCTGCCGAGGGTGACGGCGGCGAACGTCCAGCCCTGCCCGCCGAAGGCCTGGCGCAGCGCCGGCAGCGCGAAGCGCGCGACGTTGCCGCCGCGCGAGTGCGCCACCAGCACGATGTGGCGCTGCGCGTCCGCGGGGCTGCCCGCGATGCACTGCTCGCGCACCGCGGCGACGAGGTGCGCCACGTTCTGCGCGATACGCAGGAAGGTATCGTGCTCGAAGCGCCAGGTCGCGCGCTCGTCGAGCACGGGCAGGCCGGGCCAGACGCGCGCGGCGTCGGCCGGCGGCGCCGCCGCAGCGGGATCGGCCGGGTGCGCGCGCTCGACGGGCCGCAGCGTCGCGTCCTGGCCGCCGAGCTCGACGCGGACGGCGATCGTCCCGGGCGCCGCCGGTTGGCCCGCCTCGATGGCCCGGGCCACCGCGCGCGCCGGGGTGTCGAGCGCGGCCTCGTACGCGCTGCGCGCCGAGCTCAGGCCGCCGTGGATGACGATCACCTGCGCCTGCCGGCGCTGCGCCGCGGGCAGCATCGCGATGCGGCTGGCCGGCCGCAGCGACGCGCCCCGCTTCGCGTCGCGCGCCAGCGCGGCGGCGCCGGGAGCGGCGCTGCGCAGCTGGCCGGCCCACCAGGCCTCGTCGGACTTCAGGCGCGCCGCCCACGTCGGATCGCGGTCGCGCCGCGACGGGCGGCCGACCATAGCCCGCAGCCCGCGCCACCACTGTCCGGCCCGGCGCTGCCAGCGCTCGACGGCCGTCAGCTCGCGCTCGAAGCGCAATTGCGGCACGGCCACCAGCCA
The DNA here is from genome assembly GCA_035634455.1 of Burkholderiaceae bacterium. Taxonomy (GTDB): domain Bacteria; phylum Pseudomonadota; class Gammaproteobacteria; order Burkholderiales; family Burkholderiaceae_C; genus Scleromatobacter. The sequence continues at coordinate 706 of DASQCX010000100.1, read as the reverse complement.
GCCCACGCCCGGATGCAGCTGCAGCACGACGTCGGGGTCGGCCGGCTGGTCGGGCAGCGCGGCCTCCACCGCGCGGCCGCCGTCCAGCGTCATCAGCCGCAGCGACGGGCGCCCCGCGTCCCCGCGCTGGGCGCAGGCGTGACGCGCGGCCGCGTGCGGGTGCACCGCGCCGCGCGCGCCCCAGTACACGCGCGTCTCGACGTCCAGCGTCACGTGCACCGTCTGGTCCCACCACGCGCCGGGCATGTGGCGGCGGATCAGCGCGGCCAGCGACTCGCGCGTGGCGTTCAGCGGCAGGACGACGCGCTGCGGCGCGCCGTCGCGCACCGCCAGCGGCAGCGCCCACCACAGCGGCAGGTGGACGTCGAGCCGGCGCTGCTCGGAGCGTCGATCGCTCGTCTCCGCCTCGTCGCCGGCGCCCGGCTGCCAGTGGCGCGGGTGGTCGGTGCCGGGCAGGCCGCCCCAGGCGGCGCTCAGGTCGGCCTCGTGCGCGAGCAGTTGCGCGACGCGGCCGGCCGCGTCGTCCTGCTCCGGGCCCAGCAGGCCGCGGCCCTTGTCGTTGAAGTGGTCGAGCACCGCGCGCGCCGACAGCGCCCCGTCGATGCGCAGCGCGCGCGGGGTCGTGTCGGGCGGGATGGCCATGGCGGGCTCCTCAGCGCTGCCCGAGCTTGAACGCGATCATCGCGCGCAGCTTGGTCGGGACGAC